>NZ_JAEVHN010000644.1:0-3439 GCF_016803375.1 Micromonospora sp. 4G55 | reverse complement strand
CAGCTCGCGGCGGACGCTCGGCACGTCACCGGTGCCCAGCCGGACGTCGAGCTGTGCGGCGAGGGCGTCCAGCACCCGGCCGTCGGTCATCGCGGCGGTGTTCAGCACCGCCTCGAAGGTACGCAGCCGGCCCTCCCAGTCCAGGAAGCTGCCGGCCTTCTCGACCACCGGGGCGACCGGGAGGACCACGTCCGCCCGGCGGGCCACCGCCGAGTTGCGCAGCTCCAGGCTGACCAGGAACGGCACCGCGTCGAGGGCCTGCTCGGCCAGGCGCGGGTCGGCCAGGTCGGCCGGGTCCACCCCGGCCACCACCAGGGCGCCGAGCTGGCCGTTGGCGGCCGCCGCGACGATCTGGTCGGTGTCCCGCCCGGCCTGGCTGGGGATCACCCCGGCCGGGATGTCCCAGGTCTCGCCGAGCTCGGCCCGGGCGGCCGGCTCGGTGACCGGACGCCCACCGGGCAGCAGGTTGGGCAGGCAGCCCGCGTCGACCGCGCCGCGGTCACCCGCGCGCCGCGGCACCCAGGCCAGCTTCGCCCCGGTACGCCGGGCCACGTCCGCCGCGGCGGAGAGCGCGCCCGGCACGGTGGCCAGCCGCTCGCCGACGAAGAGGATGGCGCCCTCGGCGCTGAGCGCCTCGGTCACCGTGTCGTGCTCGGCGAGCACGCTCGCCTCCTCGCCCGGCACCACCCGGGCCAGCTTGGCCCCGAGCTTCTCCAGGCCACGGGTGGCGAACGGGGCGATCGCGTAGACCGTCAGCTTCTTCTTCAGGTACGCCTTGCGCAGCCGCAGGAAGAGGATCGGGCACTCCTCCTCCGGCTCCAGGCCGACCAGCACCACCGCGGGCGCCTTCTCCACGTCGGCGTAGGTCACCTCGGTGGCCCCGGCGACCGTGCTGGCCAGGAAGTCGGCCTCCTCGCGGGAGACCGGCCGGGCCCGGAAGTCGATGTCGTTGGTGTGCAGCGCGACCCGGGCGAACTTCGCGTACGCGTAGGCGTCCTCGACGGTCAGTCGGCCGCCGGTCAGCACCGCGGTGCCCCGGCCGGAGTCCCGGGCGTCGCGCAGCCCCTCGGCGGCCCGGGTCAGCGCCTCGCTCCAGGACGCCTCGCGCAGCTCACCGGTGCGCTCGTCGCGGACCAGCGGGGTGTTGAGCCGGTCGAAGGCGCGGGTGTACTGGAAGCCCCACCGGCCCTTGTCGCAGTTCCACTCCTCGTTCACCGCCGGGTCGTCGCCGGCCAGCCGGCGCAGCACCTTGCCCCGCCGCCAGTCGGTGCGCTGGGCGCAACCGGCCGAGCAGTGCTCGCAGACGCTCGGGCTGGAGACCAGGTCGAACGGGCGGGCCCGGAACCGGTACTGCGCGCCGGTCAGCGCGCCCACGGGGCAGATCTGCACGGTGTTGCCGGAGAAGTAGGAGTTGAACGGCACGTCGCCGCTGTCGTCCCCGGACTCCGCGCCGTACGCGTCGTCCCGGTAGATGTTGATCTCCTCGGCGGACGACCGGCCCATCAGGTCGATGAACTTGTCGCCGGCGATCTCCTCGGAGAACCGGGTGCAGCGCTGGCAGAGCACGCAGCGCTCGCGGTCGAGCAGCACCTGGGTGCTGATCGGCATCGGCTTCTCGTACTCCCGCTTGTGCTCGTGGAACCGGGAGTCGGTGCGGCCGGTGGACATGGCCTGGTTCTGCAGCGGGCACTCGCCGCCCTTGTCGCACATCGGGCAGTCGAGGGGGTGGTTGAGCAGCAGCAGCTCCATGACCCCCTCCTGCGCCTTCTTGGCGACCGGGGAGGTGAGCTGGGTGCGTACCACCATGCCGTCGGCGACGGTCTGGGTGCAGGAGGCGACCGGCTTGCGCTGCCCCTCCACCTCGACCAGGCACTGCCGGCAGGCGCCGGCCGGGGCCAGCAGCGGGTGGTCGCAGAAGCGCGGGATCTCGGTGCCCAACTGCTCGGCGACCCGGATCAGCAGCGCCCCCTTGGGAGCGGTGACCTCGACGCCGTCGATGGTGAGCGTGACGGTGTCGGGGGCCTTTACGACGTCAGTCATCAGTGCGCTCCCACCAACTGCTTGTCCGACAGCTTCGGCGCGGTACGTCCCTCGATGTAGTCGAGGTAGTCCTGCTTGAAGTACTTCAGCGACGAGGTCACCGAGCTGGTCGCACCGTCACCGAGGCCGCAGAACGAACGGCCCAGGATGTTGTCGCAGGTGTCGAGCAGGGTGTCCAGGTCCTCGTGGGTGCCCTGACCGGCGAGGATCCGCCGGTAGACCCGGACCATCCAGTAGTTGCCCTCGCGGCACGGGGTGCACTTGCCGCACGACTCGTGGTGGTAGAACTCCAACCACCGGTAGGTCGCGTAGACCGGGCAGTCCTGGTCGGAGAAGATCTGGGTGGCCGTGGTGCCCAGGATCGAGCCGGCCGCCGCCACCCCCTCGAAGTCCAGCGGCACGTCCAGGTGCTCGGCGGTCAGCAGCGGCGTCGACGAGCCGCCCGGCGTCCAGAACCGCAGGTTGTGCCCGGGCTGCATGCCGCCGGCCAGCTCGATCAGCTCGCGCAGGGTGATCCCCATCGAGCACTCGAACTGGCCCGGGTTGGCGATCCGGCCGGAGAGCGAGTAGATCATCGGACCGGAGGACTTCTCCGTGCCCATGGTCTTCCACCAGTCCGCGCCGCCCAGCACGATGTACGGCACGCTGGCGATGGTGCCGACGTTGTTGACCACGGTCGGGCTGGCGTACAGGCCGTGGGTCGCCGGGAACGGCGGGCGCAGCCGGGGCTGGCCCCGGAAGCCCTCCAGCGAGTCCAGCAGCGCGGTCTCCTCACCGCAGATGTACGCCCCGGCGCCGGAGTGCACCACCAGGTCGAGGTCGAAGCCGGTGCCCTGGATGTTGCGCCCGAGGTAGCCCTTGGCGTACGCCTCCTGCACGGCGTTGCGCAGCCGGCGCGCGGCGTGCACCGCCTCGCCGCGGATGTAGATGTAGGCCCGGTTGGCCCGGATCGCGTACGACGCGATGATCACGCCTTCGACCAGCGAGTGCGGGTCGTGCGTCATCAGCGGCAGGTCCTTGCAGGTGCCCGGCTCGCCCTCGTCGGCGTTGACGACGAGGTAGTGCGGCTTGCCGTCGCCCTGCGGGATGAACCCCCACTTGAGACCGGTGGGGAAGCCGGCGCCGCCACGGCCGCGCAGGCCGGAGTCCTTGATCAGCTGGATCAGGTCGTCCGGGTGCGCCTTGAGCGCCTTGCGCAGCGCCGCGTAGCCGTCGAGCTTCTCGTAGGTACCGATCCGCCAGGCGTCCGGCGACAGCCAGCGCTTGGTGAGCACCGGCGTGAGCTTGGCCAGCGTCTCCGGCCGAGGCGTGGTCACTTCTGGCCCCCCGTTTCGCTCGCGACGGCGGGGCCGGCGTTGGCTCCCGCCTCCGCTTCCTTGAGGTTGCGCTGCTGCGCACC
>NZ_JAEVHN010000643.1:0-3446 GCF_016803375.1 Micromonospora sp. 4G55 | reverse complement strand
GAGCCGCACGGCGTGCGCGAACGGCATCCGGCGCCGGCGCCCCGGTTGGTCGCCGACCTTCGCGTCGGCTTTCGCCGATTCCTTCTCGAGTCCGTCTCCGGGCCTCGCGCCGGCCTCCGCGCCGGCTCTGCTGCCGTCGCCGGTCTCCGCGTCGGTCTTGCCCGCGCTGGCCTTGCTCGTGTCGCCGGCCTTCTCCGCGCCGGCTTTCTCCGCGTCGGCCTTGCTCGCGTCGACATTCTCCCGGCCGGCTTCCGTCGCGTCGGTTGTCCCGGCGTCCGCCTTCGCCGTGCCGTGCGTCCCCGGCCCGGCCTGCGCCGCCCTACCGTCGGTCGGCTCCACGGTGGTCGGTGCGCTGCCGGCAGCGGTCGCGGGTGACGGTTCGGCCGGCGACGGGTCGAGGAAGGGGCGGCGGGGACGGGGGACCGGGGTCGGGTCCGGTGCGGCGCCGGAGCTGCCGAGCGGCCCGTCGGGCGGCGTCGCCGGTCGCAGGGGCCGCACCGTCAATGGTTCCTCGCCGCTCGCCACCCGTCGAGTATCACCCATCCGGGTGCGACCGTCAGGCCCGGCCGTACGCTGGGAGCATGCCCCGGTACGAGTTCCGCTGCCGCGCCTGCGGCGACACCTTCGAGGTCAACCGCCCGATGGCCCGGGCCGGTGATCCGGCGTCCTGCCCACAGGGACACGCCGACACGGTCAAGCTGCTCTCCACCGTCGCGGTGACCGGCCGGGGCGGTGGTGGACCGGTGGGCGGCGCTCCGCCCGCGCCGGCCGGTGGCTGCTGCGGCGGTGGCGGCTGCTGCTGAGCGGCCACGACCGGCCCGTTCGGCGGCGCAGACCTTGCCGCTGACCGGCGGCAATGGCACCTTGGGGCGGACGCCGCCCGGCCGTTCTCACGATGCGTGACGGCCCGACCATAGGGCAGCATGAAGCCGACGTCAGGGGCGGAGGTTCCACGCATGTCGCCACGGATCCACCTCCCGAGCGGGTGGGTGACCTTCGTGTTCACCGACATCGAGGGTTCGACCCGGCTGGCCCAGCTGCTCGGGTCGGGCTACCGCCCCGTGCTGTGGGAGCATCGCCGGCTGCTCCGGGACACCCTCGCCGGCACCGACGGCGCGGAGCTGCTGACCGAGGGCGACTCGTTCTTCCTCGCCTTTCCCGACGCGGCGGCGGCGCTGACCGCCTGCCTGACCGCCCAACGCGCGCTGTCCACCCACGACTGGCCCACCCCGGAGGCCACCCCCAAGGTGCGGATGGGGCTGCACACCGGCTACGCGGAGCCCCGCGACGGCGAGTACGCCAGCCCTGAGGTGCACCGGGCCGCCCGGGTGGCCGCCGCCGCCCACGGCGGGCAGGTGCTCTGCTCGGCGGCGACCGCCCGGCACGCCGAACCGCTGCCGTCCGGCGCGTCCCTGCTCGACCTCGGCCTGCACCGGCTGCGCGGCTTCGACGACCGGGAGCGGCTCTTTCAGCTCGTCGCGCCCGGCCTGGAGCGGCAGTTCCCCCGGCCGCGCACCGCCGACGCGGTGCCGCACAACCTGCCCACCCAGGTCACCTCCTTCATCGGCCGGGAGACCGAGCGCGCGGAGCTCGACCTGCTGGTACGCCGGCATCGGCTGGTCACCGTGCTCGGGGCCGGCGGCGCCGGCAAGACCCGGATGGCCGTCGAGCTGGCCGGCGGGATGGTCGAGGCGTACCCGGACGGTGTGTGGTTCGTCGACATCGCCACCGTCACCGACCCGGGGCTGGTGGCGTTCGCGGTCGCCGCGGTGCTCGGGCTGCGCCCCGAGCCGGGCCGCCCGATGCTGGACACCCTGGTCGAGTATGCCGCCGCCCGGCAGATGCTGGTGGTGCTGGACACCTGCGACGCCCAGCCGGCGGCCTGCGCCGAGGTGATCTCCCGGCTGCTCGCCGGCGGGAGCGGGGTGCGGGTGCTGGCCACCAGCCGGGAGTCCTTCGGCCTGCCCGGCGAGGTGGTCTGGCGCATCCCGCCGCTCTCGGTGGACCCGCAGCCGGGGCGTACCGAGAGCGACGCGGTGGCGCTGCTGCTGGACCGGACGGCGGCGGCGCGGGGCGGCCGGCCGCCGGACTGGGCGGAGGCCGGTGACCTGCGTCGGGTGGTGCGGCGGCTGGACGGCCTGCCGTTGGCGATCGAGCTGGCCGCCGCCCGGCTCCGGGTGCTCTCCGCCGGGCAGCTCGCCGCCCGCCTCGACGACGTGCTCGGCACCCTCGACGCCGGGCGGGTGGTGCCGGAGCCGCCGGCGGACCGGGGCTGGACGGGCAACCAGCAGGACACCGTGGACCTGGTCGCCGCGGCGGCCGGGGCGGTGCCCCCGTCGGCCGCGCATCGGGCGGTGCAGCGTTCCGCCACCGAGCGGCACCTCACCATGCAGGCGACGGTCACCTGGTCGTACCGGACGTTGGGGCCGCGCGCGTCGCGGCTGCTGCGCTGGCTGGCGGTCTTCGCCGGCCCGGTGGAGCTGTCCACCGTGGAGTGGCTGCTCGACGACGACCCGCTCGACCCGCTGTCGGTGCTGGTGGACAAGTCGATGCTGCTGGCCGAGCCGCACGCGTCGGGCAGCACCTACCGGATGCTCGACCCGATCCGGGCGTACGCGGCCCGCCGGCTGGTGGAGGCCGGCGAGGAGCAGGCCGCGCGGGACCGGCACGTCGCCTGGTCGGCGCACGCGCTGGAGCGCGCCCACCTGGGCCCGGACGGCCAGCCGGTGACCCTCTCGCTGTACGCGCTCGACCCGCTGGCCAGTGAGCTGCGGGCCGCCCTGCGCTGGTGCGCCACCGGGGGCAGCGCCCGGGCCGGGTTGCGACTGGCCGGCGGGCTGGACCAGTGGTGGCGGGAGCGGGGGCTGTCCCGGGAGGCGCGGCTCTGGCTGTTCCGGCTCTACGGGCGGATCGCCGAGACCGGCGAGGTGATCCCGGAGGCGGAGCTGGCGGCGGCGTACCACCTGCACTCGCTGCACGCCGGTGCGGACGGCGAGTTCGCCGAGGAGCTGCGCTACTCGCAGCGGGCGGAGGCGGCGGCCCGGCAGGCCGGTGACGCCGGGCTGCTCGCCCGGGTGCTGGCCGGGCGGGCCGCACCGCTGATCGACATGGGGCAGTTCGCCGAGGCGGAGCGGGTCTGCCGCGAGGTGATCGACTGGGCACACGAGCAGCAGGTGACCGGCGACGCGCTCTTCGCCGTCTACAACCTGGCCGAGCTGCTGTGGCGGCGGGGCGCGCTGAACGAGGCCGCGGAGCTGCTCGGCGCGGCCGCCCGGTGGAGGCGGCGCGGCCGGTCGAGCGGGGGCCGGCGGTCGGTGGACATGCTGCTCGGCATGGTCGCCCTGGCCCGGGGTGACCTGGTCGCCGCGCACGAGCACCTGCTGGTGGCGCTCCGGTCCCGGATGAGCCACGGCTACCACGGCCGGGCCTGCGACACGGTCAACGCG
>NZ_JAEVHN010000642.1:0-3462 GCF_016803375.1 Micromonospora sp. 4G55 | reverse complement strand
CGGGGCCGCGCCCGTCGAGCGGTTCGCCATGGTCGCCCCGGATGACCGGGACCGGCTGCCCGCCGGGCTGGAGGACGCGTACCCGCTGACCCGGATGCAGCAGGGCATGCTCTACGAGCTGCTCGCCGACGCCGGCAAGGGCGCGTACCACAACGTGACCAGCTTCCGGGTGCAGGAGCCGGCCGGCTTCGACGCCGCCGCCATGCAGGCCGCCGCGGACGCGGTCGTGGCCCGCTACGAGATCCTGCGCACCGGTTTCGACTGGAGTTCGTACGAGGAGCCGCTGCAGCTTGTGCACCCGCGTGCCGAGCTGCCGGTGGGCGTGGACGACCTGCGCGGCCTCGACGAGGCCGGCCAGGCGGAGCGGGTTCGGGAACACCTGCATGCCGAGGCGGTGCGCTGGTTCGAGCTGGCCGCGCCGCCGCTGATCCGGCTGCACGTGCACGTGCTCAACGACGCCGAGTACCGGCTCACCATCACCGACTGCCACGCCGTGCTGGACGGCTGGAGCCTCACCTCGCTCATCGCCGAGCTGGTCGACCGGCACCGCCGCGCGGTCACCGGCGCGGGGGAGGAGCCGGCCGGCGTCCCGGTGCCCCGCTTCGCCGAGTACGTCGCGCTGGAGCGCGCCGCGATGGCCGACCCGGCCGCCCGGGCCGCCGCGCTGGTCGGCACGCTCGCCGACGAGGACCTGGTCGGCCAGGTGCTGATGCCCTACGCGTACGGCAGCTCCGCCACCCACGTCACGGCCGCCTCGGCCGCCGGCAACCGTGCCCTCGCCGGGGTCGACACCCCCGCGGAGATGGTCGCCAGGTACCGCCTCGGCGGGGTGATCCTGGTCGGCTTCAGCGCCGACGACCCGACCTCCGGCAACCAGGCCACCACCAACGTCGACAACCCGGCCCAGGTGCGCGACCTCACCACCGGGCTGCGCGCCGCCGCGGCGAAGCTCCCCACCGGGGCGGCGCCCTTCCTGATCGGCACCGACCAGGAGTACGGCGTGGTGACCCGGATCACCGACGGGGTGACCACCCTGCCCAGCGCGCTCGCGGCCGGGGCGGCCGACGACCCGGCGCTGACCGAGGCCGCCTGGCGCGCCGCCGGCGCCGAGCTGGCCGCGATGGGGATCAACCTGGACTTCGCCCCGGTCGCCGACGTGCTGGCCACCCGCAGCACGGTGATCGGCTCCCGCTCCTTCGGCGCCGACCCGAAGCGGGCGTCCGCCCAGGTCGCCGGCGCGGTGAAGGGCCTGCAGAGCGCCGGCGTCGCGGCCAGCGTCAAGCACTTCCCGGGCCACGGGCTCAGCGCCGCCGACTCGCACAAGGACCTGCCGGTGATCGGCCAGCCGCGCAAGGAACTCGACGCCACCGCGTTCCCGCCGTTCACCGCCGGCATCGACGCCGGGGCGATGGCGGTGATGTCGGCCCACCTCGACGTCAAGGCGGTCGACCCGGGCACCCCGGCCACCTTCTCCCGCAAGCTCCTCACCGACGTGCTGCGCGGGCAGCTCGGCTTCCGGGGCGTGGTGATCACCGACGGGATGAACATGGCGCCGGCCAAGCGCTGGGCGCCGGGCGAGGCCGCGGTCCGGGCGCTGCTGGCCGGCAACGACCTGATCCTGATGACGCCGCACGTCGGCCAGGCGTACGACGGGCTGCTCGCCGCGCTGCGCGACGGGTCGCTGCCCCGACCCCGGCTGGTCGAGGCGGCCACCCGGGTGCTGACCATGAAGTTCCAGCTCGCCGACCGGCCCGCCCCGGCGATGTCCACGCTGAACAGCGCCGAGCACCGCAAGGCGGCGCAGGACCTCGCCGCGGCGGCGGTGACCGTGCTGCGCGGCTCCTGCGGCGCCCCGGTCCGCGGCCCGGTGACCATCACCTCCTCCGCCGGCCGGGACCACACCCGGGCCGCGCTGACCGAGGCGCTCACCGCGGCCGGGGTGCGGGTGGTGCCGAGCGGCGGCACCAAGGTGCACCTGGTCGGCTACGGCGACGGCACGGACGACCTGAGCGCCGACGCGGCGGTGACGGTGGCCATGGACACCCCGTACGTGCTGGAGAAGGCGAAGTCGCCGACCCTGCTGGCCACCTACTCCTCCAGCCGTACGTCGATGACCGCCCTCGCCGACGTGCTCGCCGGCCGGCAGCGGCCGGGCGGCCGGTCGCCGGTGCGGGTGCCGGGGCTGCCGGCCACCACCTGCGCGGCCTGAGGTCCCCCGCGACCGGCCCGGACTATGCCCGTCCGGCTGATAGCGTGCGGTGGTCCACCAGGGGAAAGACGCGCGGGAGGGGCGAGCGCCGTGACGCGACCGGAGCCGGCCCTCTCGGTGGTGGTGCCGATGTTCGACGAGGAGAGCGTCCTGCCGCTGTTCGCCCGGCGGCTGCGCGCGGTCCTCGACGCCCTCGGCGAGGCGTACGAGGTGGTGGCCGTCGACGACGGCAGCACCGACGGCACCGGGGCCGGGTTGGCCGCGCTGCGCGCCGGCTGGCCCCAGCTGCGGGTGTTGCGGCTGCGCCGCAACAGCGGCCACCAGGCGGCCCTGGTCGCCGGGGTGCTCCGGGCCCGTGGCCGGTACGTGGTCAGCATCGACGCCGACCTCCAGGACCCGCCGGAGTCGATCGTCGAGATGCTCCGCCTCGCCCGCGCCGAGGACCTCGACATCGTCTACGGCGTCCGGGCCGACCGCCGCACCGACAGCGCGTTCAAGCGGTGGACCGCGGCCGGCTACTACCGGCTGATGCGCCGTCTGGTCGGCAAGCAGGTGCCCGCCCAGGCCGGCGACTTCCGGCTGCTCAGCCGCGCCGCGGTCGAGGCGCTGCGGGAGCTGCCCGAGCGCAGCCCGGTGCTGCGGCTGGTGGTGCCCTGGCTCGGCTTCCCCAGCGGCGAGGTCAGCTACCAGCGCGACGAGCGGGCCGCCGGCCGGACGAAGTACCCGCTGTCCCGGATGGCCGGGCTGGCCGCCGAGAGCGTCACCAGCTTCTCCGCCGCGCCGCTGCGCTTCGCCACCTGGCTCGGGCTGGCCGGGGTGGCGGTCTGCGGGGTGCTGGTGGTGGTGGCCGTCCTCGCCTGGCTGGCTGGGTCCACCGTCTCCGGCTGGCCCTCGCTCTACGTGGCGGTGCTCTTCCTCGGCGCCGTGCAACTGCTCTGCCTCGGCCTGCTCGGCGAGTACGTGGCCCGGATCTACACCGCCGTGCAGGGCCGCCCGGCCTACTTCGTCGCCGCCGACAGCGCCGACGAACCCGCCGCCGACAGCGCCGACGAACCCGTCGCCGACAGCGCCGACGAACCCGGCGTCGACAGCGCCGACGAACCCGACGTCGACGGACCCGTCGCCGGGAGCGCGGACGGAGCTGCCGCCGGACCGGCCGCCGACGGGACCGCCGGATCGGCGGAGGCCGCCGGACCGGCCGGCGCGGGCGAGCTGGCCGACAGCCTGCGGTGACCGCCCTCGCCACCGGCGAC
>NZ_JAEVHN010000641.1:0-3464 GCF_016803375.1 Micromonospora sp. 4G55 | reverse complement strand
GCGGCGCCGAACCAGACGTGTCGCAGTCGTGCTCGCGGGCCAGCCGGGCGGCCCGGCGGGCCACCAGCGGGGTGGGCAGCAGCACGCGGGTCCGCTCCCGGACCACCTCGAAGGGCTGATCGGCGTCGAACTTCGCCGCCCCCCGCCAACTGGAGGCGTAGACCACCACGGAGCCGGAGGGCTGGCGGACGGCGAGGTTGTGGACGAAGGACTGGATGCCGCCGGGGCGGGGTGGGAAGTCGTTGGTGATCAGCAGCGTCCGGCTCATCTGCCGGCCTCCCTGGCGTAGGCGCGGGCGGCGGCCATCCGCTCCACGGTGGACGGGTGCGACGCCGACCAGAGGTACTCCCAGCGCGGCGGGTCGGGATCGGCCAGGTTGACCCCGGCCAGCCGGCGCTGCATCGCCTCGAAGGTGGCCGGGTCGCCGGTCAGCGCGAGGGCGTGCGCGTCGGCGCGCGCCTCGACCCGGCGCGAGACCAGCGCCTGCGCCGGCGCGGCGACCAGCCCGGCCACCGTCACCAGGGCGATCAGCAGTGGAAACGCGCGCGGCTCGGCGACCGAGTCGACCCCGGCCAGCCGCAGCAGCGGCCCCCAGGAGCCCAGCAGGTAGAGCGCGACGACCGCGAGGGCGGCGCCCAGCGCGCCGGTAAGCGTGCCGGTCCAGACGTCCCGGTCCTTCGCGTGCCCCAGTTCGTGCGCGACCACACTGGTCACCTCGGCCGGGGTGGCCTCGCGCAGCAGGGTGTCGTAGACCACCACCCGCCGGGTCGGCCCCAGCCCCGAGACGTACGCGTTGACCGCCTTCGTCCGCCGGGAGGCGTCGGCGACCAGCACGTCGCGCACCGGCACCCCGTCGCGGGCCGCCATCGCCATCAGCTCGGTGCGCAGCGGGCCCGGCTCCATCGGGGTGAACCGGTTGAACACCGGCTCCACCAGCACCGGCAGCACGAACGACAGCAGCACGACCAGCCCGGCCGCCCCGGCGGCGCCGAACGCCCACCACCAGCGGGGGGCGAGCCGGGTCACGGTGTAGAAGCCGAGCAGCGCGATCGCACCGATGACGGCGCTGACCACGTACGACTTGAGCAGGTCGACGGCCCAGCCGCTCCAGCCGTGGGTGCTCAGCCCGTACCGGGTGAGCACGGACTGCCGCCAGGCGGCGAAGGGCAGGGTGAGCAGGTCGGCGAGGAGCACCACGGCGAGCCCGCCGAGCACCGCGCGGGCGGTCCAGTGGCCGCCGAAGGGGCGCCCGGCCAGCTCGACCAGGCGGGCGCCGAGCGGGGTGAGCCCGAGCAGCAGCGCCACCAGCAGCCCGACCACCAGCGCGCCGTACGCGCCGGGGCGCAGCGCGGAGCGGAACTCGCGCGCGTGGGCCACCTGGTCGACGGGGAGTTCGCCCAGCGCGGCGACCTGATCGGCCCGGGGTGCCGGCGGCCGGCCCCACGGCACCAGCACGATGCTGGCGACCAGCAGCGCCAGCACCAGCCCGCCGAGGGTCAGCACCGCCCACCCGCGGGGGGTCACGCCGGCACCTCGTCCGCCGGCCCGCCGCCACCACGCCGTAACCGCGTCATGCCGCCGCTCCTCCCGCCGTGAGCGCCCATCCTATTGCCCCCCGCCACCGGGCCCGGCGCGGTGCCCCGCGCCCCGGCACGGGCGGAAGCCCCAGCGGGAACGGCGTGCTGGTCAGGCCACCCGGCGCCGGCGGGCGGCACGGGTCGGTGCGGCCTCGTGGGCCAGCACCTCCACGTCGAAGCCGGCCCGGGCGAACACCTCGAGCGCCCGGAGCTCGGCCGGCCCGAGGTCGGCGGCCGGCGAGTCGGCGTCGAGCAGGGCGGTCACCAGGCAGCCGTTGCAGCCGGCGCCCCGGATTCCGCACCTGTCGCAGTCGATGAGCATCGTGCCTCCCTGACGGAGTGCGGCGCGGCGGGTGCGACCGCCTGGTCACCACCCGCGCACCGTCGGTCAGGTCGGACACTAGACATCGGGTACGACAGAACCGGACAACAGTGATCAAGAGTCAGGAACGGGCCAGCCGGCGCAGCAGCGAGTCCGCGCCGAGCGGGTACGCGCCGTGCCGACGCACGCCGTCCGCGACCTCGCGGTCCGACGAGACCACCACCACCGGCCGACCGGCCGGCTCGGCCCGGACCAGGCGGCGGATCAGCTCGTCGGCGGTCTCCCCCTTGCGCGAGAAGAGCACCCGGACGCCGCGCGGGGTGGGCGGCAGCCCGTGCATCCGCTCCGCGCCGTCGAAGACCACGGTGACCTCGTCGCCGGTCTGCGCGGCGATCCCGCCCAGCCCGGTGATCAGCCGTTTGCGCTGCTGTTCGAGGGACATCTCGCCGAAGCCGCGCTTGGTGACGTTGTAGCCGTCCACCACCAGGTGCGCCCGGGGCAGGGCGAGCAGCTGGTCCAGCCGGGCCGGGTCGTCGGTGTCCCGGGTGGACTGCTCCACCCGGCCGATGACGGCTCCGGTGATGTCGGCGCAGGCCGCCACCACCCGCTCCGCGCCGACGTCCACGCCGACCACGTGCGCACTGCCCGGGCGTACCGCGTAGAGCTGGGCGTTCGGGCCCCGCCCGCCGGCCTGCTCACCGACCCGGGTGACCAGCCCGCGCTCCTCCAGCCGCTCGACCAGCTGCGAGGCGGTGACCTTGGACAGGCCGGTCAGCTCGCCGAGCCGGGCCCGGGTCAGCGGGCCCCGTTCGAGCAGCAGTTCCAGTGCCGCTCGGTCGTTGAGCGCCCGCAACAGGCGGGGTGTGCCGGGCAGCCGGGTCGCACTCATGCCACGTCCTCTGGTTTCCGTAAACTTCGCCAACCGAATCGACCTGCGGGCGGGTGCCCGTAGCGTATCGGCCACCCCGTACCCGGGAACTCGGACGACCGACCGCTCCCGGTGCGACACTCGTGCCGTCCGGCACCGAAGGGGGAGAGACACGTGGGGCTGGATCCAGGACTGCGCCGGCTCGCGCTGGGCACGCTGCTCGCCGCGTACCCCGGGCCGGTGCCGCCGGAGTGGGCCGTCGACCTGGTCGCCGAGGGGCTGGCCGGGCACACCCTGTTCGGCACCAACGTCCACGATCCCGCGCAGGTGGCCGCGAGCACCCTCGCGCTGCGCACCGGCCGGCCGGACGTGCTGATCGCCATCGACGAGGAGGGCGGCGACGTCACCCGGCTGGCGCACGCCACCGGCAGCCCGTACCCGGGCAACGCGGCGCTCGGCGCGGTCGACGACCCCGCGCTCACCCGCCGGGTCTACGCGGCCATCGGCGCCGAGCTGGCCGCCCTCGGCATCACCGTCAACCTGGCCCCGACCGTCGACGTCAACACCGCCGACGAGAACCCGGTGATCGGCACCCGATCGTTCGGCGCCGACCCGGCCCGGGTCGCCGCCACTCCGCCGCCGCCGTCGAGGGTCTCCAGTCGGTCGGGGTCGCCGCCTGCGCCAAGCACTTCCCCGG
>NZ_JAEVHN010000640.1:0-3477 GCF_016803375.1 Micromonospora sp. 4G55 | reverse complement strand
CGCGCCGGCCGCGCCGCCGGCCGTCTCCTCCGGCCGGAAGGGGGTGGGCGTGTGGAGCTTCCCGGGCGTGAGCCGCGCCATGGACGAGTCCGGCGCGGGCTGGTACCACACCTGGGGCACCGGGCACCCGGGCATCCGCACCCCGGCCGCGCCGAGTTCGTGCCGATGATCTGGGGGGCGAAGGACGTCAACCCGACCAGCCTCGACCGGGCCGCCGGCGCCGGGAGCCACCTGCTGGGATTCAACGAGCCGGACCTGGGCGCCCAGTCGAACCTCACCCCCGAACAGGCCCTGGAGCTGTGGCCACAGCTGATGGCGACCGGGCGGATGCTGGGCAGTCCCGCCGTCGCCTCCGGCGGCGCCGACCCCGGCGGCTGGCTGGACCGCTTCCTGACCGGCGCGCGGTCCCGCGGCTACCGGGTCGACTTCATCGCCCTGCACTGGTACGGCGGGGACTTCCGCACCGCCGAGGCGGTCGACCAGCTGGCGGCGTACCTGCGGGCGGTGCACCAGCGCTACGGGCTGCCGATCTGGCTCACCGAGTTCGCCCTGATCGACTTCGCCGGCGGCGGCGCGAGGTTCCCCACGCCGGGGCAGCAGGCGGCCTTCCTCACTGCGGCGACCACCATGCTCGACGGGCTGCCCTGGCTGCGGCGCTACGCCTGGTTCGGGCTGCCCGCCAGCGACAAGGACCGGTCCGGGCTGTTCCGCGACGGCCCGGTCGCCACCGAGGTCGGCCGCGCCTTCCAGCGGGCCCGGTGACGGTCAGTCGCGTACGCCGCCCGAGGCGAGCAGCCGGGCGATCGGCAGCGTGGCCGCGCCCAACGCCACCGCGTCCACCCCCAGCCGACCGAGCTGGATCGACGCCTGCTCGTACGGCTGGCGCAGCGCCTGCCGGCCGGCGGCCGCCCGGATGGCCGGCAGCAGGTCGCCGAGGGCGACGGCGGCCCAACCGCCGAGCACCACCCGCTCCGGATTGAACAGGTTGATCAGGTTGGCCACCCCGGCGCCCAGGTAGCCGGCGGTCTCGTCGAGCACCCGCCGGGCGGTGGCCGAGGTGGCCGCCGCGTCGACCAGCGCGGCGAGCTGGGACTCCTCGTCGTCGCCGGGCACCGGCCGGCCCCGGCGGGCCTCCCGGTAGCGGTCGATGATCGCCTCGGCCCCGACGTACGCCTCCAGGCAGCCCCGGGCACCGCAGCGACAGGCCCGGCCGCCGTACATCAGGGTGGTGTGCCCCCACTCGCCGGCGCTGCTGGACGCCCCCCGGTAGGTGATCCCGTTGGTCACCACGGCGGCGCCGACGCCGGAGCCGACCAACGCGAACACGGCGTGCCGGGCGCCCCGGCCGGCGCCGAACCACATCTCCGCCTGACCGAGGGTCTTGGCCCCGTTGTCGAGGTGCAGCGGCAGGTCGGTCCCGTCGGCGATCAGTCGTTGCAGCGGGATCCGGTCCCACCCGAGCGCCTGGGCGTGCACCACCGCCTGGGCGCCCTGCTCGACCACCCCGGAGACGCCGATGCCGACGCCGAGCACGTCGGCCGCCGCGACGCCGGCCCGGGCGGTCACCGCGTCGATGCCGGCCAGCACGTGGCCGGCCACCACGGCGGGCTCGGTGCGGGCCGGGTCCAGCGGGTACTCGCTGCTGGCCAGCAACGTCATCGCCAGGTCGAACAGCTCGACGCGGACCCGGGTCTCCCCCACGTCGACGCCGATCACGGCGGCGTATCCCGGCGGGACCCGGAGCATCATGCTCGGCCGCCCGCCGTCCGAGGAGGCGGCGCCCGCCTCGACGACCAGCCCCTCGTCGATCAGGTCGCCGACGACGTTGCTCACCGCGGGCTGGCTCAGCCCGCTGCTGCGTACCAGGTCCTGCCGGGTCAGCGGGCCATCGAGGAAGACCTTCGTCAGCAGGGTGGACCGGTTGCGCAGCCGGAGCCCCCGGTTCGTCGCTCGCACCAGCTCCACTCGCCCACCTCGCATCCGCCTCGGCCGCCCGGGCGACTGTACGTCCCCATGCTTGACGGCCCTGAGGACAACCACTTTAAGAAGGGCACACCGTGTCGAGACGACACCTCGGGATGATCGCCGTGGCCGTGCTGGCCGCCGCCTCGCTCACCGCCGGCGGCGACTCGGACGAGGCCGGCAGCGGCTCCGGCAAAACCCTCACCTACTGGGCCAGCAACCAGGGTCCCAGCCTGGAGGCCGACAAGCAGATCCTCCAGCCGGAGCTGGACAAGTTCGAGAAGCAGAGCGGCATCAAGGTCACGGTCGAGGTCGTGCCCTGGTCCGACCTGCTCAACCGGCTGCTCGCCGCCGCCGCCTCCGGGCAGGGCCCGGACGTGGTCAACATCGGCAACACCTGGTCGGCGTCGATGCAGGCGACCGGCGCGATGGTCGAGTTCGACGACGCGACCCTCGGCAAGGTCGGCGGCAAGGACCGGTTCGTCCCCGCCGCGCTCGCCGCCGCCGGCGCGCCCGGCAAGCCGCCGGCGGCCGTGCCGCTCTACAGCCTGTCCTACGCCCTGTACTACAACAAGAAGGCGTTCGCCGACGCCGGCATCACCAGCCCGCCGACCACCTGGGAGCAGGTCGCCGAGTACGGCCGCAAGCTCACCGGCAACGGCAAGTGGGGCCTGGCCGTCGAGGGCGCCAACCCGTCGGAGAACGCGCACCACGCCTTCACCTTCAGCCAGCAGTACGGCGGCGAGTGGTTCGACGCGTCCGGCAAGCCGACCTTCGACACCCCGCAGAACGTCGCCGCGGTGAAGCGCTACGTCGACCTGATGGCCGCCGACAAGGTGGTCAACCCGAGCAACGCCGAGTACGCGCAGAACCAGGCCGTCTCCGACTTCGCCAACGGCAAGGCCGCCATGCTGCTCTGGCAGGCGGCCGGCTCGAACCTGAAGTCGCAGAACATGGCACCCGACGCGTACGGGGTCGCCCCGGTGCCCTTCCCGGCCAGCCCGCCGGCCGGTGGCAAGAAGGTCAACAGCATGGTCGCCGGGATCAACATAGCCGTGTTCAAGCACACGAAGAAAAAGGACGGCGCGCTGGAGTTCGTCAAGTTCATGACCAGCGACGCCGAGCAGGTGGCGCTGAACAAGACGTACGGCTCGCTGCCGGCGGTCAAGACCGTCGCCGGTGACGCCGCGTTCGCCGCGCCCGAGCAGAAGGTGCTCCAGGAGGTGCTGGCCACCACGGCGGCGCCGCTGCCGCAGGTGCCCAACGAGAGCACCTTCGAGACGCTGGTCGGCACCGCCATCAAGGAACTGTTCGCCGACGCCGCGAGCGGCCGGCCGGTCACCGAGGACAGCATCCGGCAGAAGCTCACCCGGGCCCAGCAGCAGCTGCGCTGACCCGCCGGACCGGTGGTCGTGGGAGGGATCGCCGACCCTCCCACGACCACCTCGCGAGAGGACCCCGATGGCAACCCGCACCACCCCCCGGGCCGTCGCGCCGCCCGACCGGCCGGCCGAC
>NZ_JAEVHN010000639.1:0-3484 GCF_016803375.1 Micromonospora sp. 4G55 | reverse complement strand
GTGGCCACCACCTGCAACCGCCACCCGGGCGGGAGCCGGTGGTCCAGGCCCGCGCGGTGGCCTCGTTCGCTCTCGGACACGCCGCCGGCCGCCCCCTGGTGGTGGCCGGCGACATGAACACCGAACCCGGCGCTCCTGGCTTCGCGGAGTTCACCCGCGCCGGCCTGGTGGACGCGTTGGCGGCGGCCCGGCCGTTGCCGACCAGCCCGGCCGACGACCCGCGCGAGCAGATCGACCACGTCCTCGTCTCGCCCGGCCTCACCGGCGCCGACGCCGTCGCGCCGCGCGGCACCGCCAGCGACCACCTGCCGGTCGCGGTGACCCTGACCCTGCCGCCCGCCTGACCGGGACAGCGCACCCGGCGGTCTCAGAGCCGGTCGGCGGCGACCAGCCGGTCGGCGGCGAAGGCGAGCAGCCAGCCGCCGCCCTTCGGGGTGGTGAAGTCGTCGGTCCGCCCGGTCAACCGCTCCAGCGCGCCCGGGATCACCTTGCCCTGGCTGCACACCGCGACCGGTTCGCCGGCCGCGGCCAGCTCCGCCAGCCGGCCGGCGGTCGCCAGCGCGCACTCGTCGCCGAGCTGGCCCGGCCGCGGCTCGTCCAGGTCGCCGTCCACCTCGATCGGCAGGTCGAGCAGGGCGGCCGCCGGGTCGAGGGTCTGCACGCAGCGGCGCGCCGAGGCGGACAGCAGCCGGGTGGGGCGGACCAGCGCCACCAGCGGGGCCAGCCGCTCGGCCTGGGCCCGGCCGGTCACGTCCAGTGGGCGCCCGTCGTCGGGGCCGGACCAGGTGGCGCGCTTGCCGGCGCGGGCGTGCCGGACCAGCGCGATCGTCCCGGTGACCCGGGGCAGCGCGGCGAACGCGGCCAGCACCTCCGCGTCGTGCGGGTAGCTGACCAGCCGGATCGCGTCGTCGACGGCGAGCCAGCGGACGTCGTCGACCTCGGTGCCGGGCTGGAAGCCGCCCTCGCCCACCGCCCGCATCGACCAGTAGTCCACCGTCTTCGGCCGGCCCTCGCTGCGGTAGCGCACGGTGGGGAGCCGGACCTGCGGCACGGCCCGTACGTCGGTCTCCTCGGCCACCTCGCGGACGGCGGCCAGCAGCGGGTGCTCGCCCGGCTCCAGCTTGCCCTTCGGCAGCGACCAGTCGCCGTAGCGAGGCCGGTGCACCAGGCAGACCTGGAGGCCCCCGTCGGCGTCCGGCTGCCAGGCGACTCCACCGGCCGCCCGGATGTCGACCGGTTGCTCCTGCGCCATCTGATCACCCTACGTCCGGGCGACCCCCGTACGGGCCGCTCAGCTTCGTCCGACGGCCACACCGCCGGGCCGCCCGGACCCGTCACGGCGGGCGGGAGGTGGCGGGCCGTCCGGGTCACCCGGCGGTGCCGCCCACCCGGCGCAGCAGCAGCTCCTGCAGGTCCGTCAGCGGCTCCTCCGGGGTGCCAGCGCGGCGGGTCCAGGTGCCGTCGCCGGCCAGCTCGAACGAGTCCACCTCGGGGCTGAACGCGGCGGTCAGCACGTGGTCGAGTTCGGCCCGGGCGACCGGGTCGCTCACCTGCACCAGGGCCTCCACCCGCCGGTCCAGGTTGCGGTGCATCAGGTCGGCCGAGCCCATCCAGAACTCCGCGTCGCCGTTGTTGCCGAACCGGAAGATCCGCGAGTGCTCCAGGAACCGGCCGAGGATCGAGCGGACCCGGATGTTCTCCGACAGCCCCGGCACCCCCGGCCGCAGCGTGCACATGCCCCGGATCAGCAGGTCAACGTGGACGCCGGCCCGGGACGCCCGGTAGAGCGCGTCGGTGATCTCCTCGTCGACCAGCGCGTTCACCTTGAACTGCACCAGCCCGGGCATGCCGAGGCGGACGTGGTCGATCTCCCGCTCGATCCGCTCGATCAGGCCGCTGCGGATGCCCTGCGGCGCCACCAGCAGCCGCCGGTACGCGGTCTGCCGGCTGTAGCCGGTGAGCACGTTGAACAGGTCGGTCAGGTCGGCGCCGATCTCCGGGTCGGCGGTGAGCACGCCGAAGTCCTCGTAGAGCCGGGCGGTCTTCGGGTGGTAGTTGCCGGTGCCGATGTGGCAGTAGCGGCGGATCTGGTTGCCCTCCTGGCGTACCACCAGGGCGGTCTTGCAGTGCGTCTTGAGCCCGACCAGGCCGTAGACGACGTGGCAGCCGGCCCGTTCCAGGGTGCGCGCCCAGCCGATGTTCGCCACCTCGTCGAAGCGCGCCTTCACCTCCACCAGCACCACCACCTGCTTGCCGGCGGCGGCCGCGTCGACCAGCGCGTCGACGATGGGGGGAGTCGCCGCTGGTGCGGTAGAGGGTCTGCTTGATGGCGAGCACGTTCGGGTCGGCGGCGGCCTGCTCGATGAAGCGCTGCACGCTGGTGGCGAACGAGTGGTACGGGTGGTGCACCAGCACGTCCCCGTCCCGCAGCGTGGCGAAGACGCTGCGTGGCACCTCGCCCTCGGCGAGCCGGGGATGGGTGGCCGGCACGAACGGCGGGTCCTTCAGGTCGGGGCGGTCGGCCTCGCCGTAGAGCTGCCAGAGCGCCGAGAGGTCCAGCAGCCCGGGTACCCGGAGCACGTCGTGCCCGTCCATGTCGAGTTCCCGGACGAGCAGCTCCAGCATGTGGTCGGAGATGCTGGCGGCGACCTCCAGCCGTACCGGCGGGCCGAAGCGGCGCCGGGCCAGCTCCCGCTCCAGCGCCTGGAGCAGGTCCTCGTCGCGGTCCTCGTCGACCTCCACCTCGGCGTTGCGGGTGACCCGGAACAGGTGGCACTCGACCACCTGCATGCCGGAGAAGAGCTGCCCCAGGTGCACCGAGATGAGTTCCTCGACCGGCAGCATCCGCAGCCCGGGCTGTTCCCGGGCGACCCGGACGAAGCGCGGCACGTTGTTGGGCACCTTCACCCGGGCGAACAGCTCGGAGCCGCCGTCCGGGTCGCGGACCGCCACCGCCAGGTTCAGCGACCGGCCGGAGATGTACGGGAACGGGTGCGCCGGGTCGACGGCGAGCGGGGTGAGCACCGGGAAGATGTGCTCGCGGAAGTAGGTCCGCAGCCGTTCCCGCTCGGGGTCGTCCAGCTCCGCCCAGCGCAGGACCCGGACGTCCTCGGCGGCCAGTCTGGGCAGCACGTCCTCGACGAAGCAGGCGGCGTGCCGGCCGACCAGTTCGGCGGTCTTCTCGGTGATCAGCTCCAGCTGGGTGCGCAGCGGCAGCCGGTCGCCGCCGCGTACCGGCAGCCCGGCGGAGAGGCGACGCTTCAACCCGGCCACCCGCACCATGTAGAACTCGTCGAGGTTGCTGGCGAAGATGGCCAGGAACTTGGCCCGCTCCAGCAGCGGGGTGCGCGGGTCCTCGGCGAGCGCCAGCACCCGGGCGTTGAAGTCCAGCCAGGCGAGCTCCCGGTTGAGGAACCGGTCCTCGGGCAGCGGCGGCGAGAGCCGGCGGCTCGCCGTCCGGGCCGCTCGGCGTGACGGGCCGGTC
>NZ_JAEVHN010000638.1:0-3487 GCF_016803375.1 Micromonospora sp. 4G55 | reverse complement strand
AGGCGGCCCCGGTCGAGCGGGAGACGCTGGCCGTCTTCGCCGGCACCGGCGGTCGGCAGCTGGCCTGGACGCTCGCCGCGGTGGTCCTCGCCGCCGGGCTGCTCGCCCTGATGCGCGACCACCGCTCGGTCTCCCGGTACGCGTACACCCTGGGTCTGGCCGGCATCGTGCTGGTGATGATCCCGGCGGTGCTGCCCGGCCGGTTCTCCGAGATCAACGGCGCCAAGCTCTGGATCCGGGTCGGCGGCTTCTCCATCCAGCCCGGTGAGTTCGCGAAGCTGGCCCTGCTGGTCTTCTTCGCCTACTACCTGGTCCGCAAGCGCGAGGTGCTCTCGCTGGCCAGCCGCCGGATCCTCGGCATCGACTTCCCCCGTGGCCGGGACCTCGGCCCGGTGGTCGTGGTGTGGCTGATCAGCCTCCTGGTCCTGGTCTTCGAGAAGGACCTCGGCACCTCGCTGCTGTACTTCGGCATGTTCGTGGTGACGCTCTACATCGCCACCGAACGGGTCAGCTGGCTGCTGATCGGTCTGGTCCTCTTCTTCGGCGGCGCCTACCTCGCGTACGTCCTGGGTGGCACCGTCGGCGGGCCGTTCGCCAACTTCTACACCCGGGCGGAGATCTGGCTGGACCCGTTCGCGGAGCCGTACGACCGGGGTTACCAGCTGGTGCAGGGCCTGCTCGGCCTGGGCAGCGGCGGGCTCTTCGGCACCGGCCCGGGCGCCGGCGAGCCGCTGGAGATCCCCGAGGTGCAGAACGACTTCATCTTCGCCGGCATCGGCGAGGAGATCGGCCTGTTCGGGCTCACCGCGTTGCTGGTGACCTACCTGCTGATCGTCGAGCGGGGGCTGCGGGCCGGGCTCGCCGTCCGGGACTCGTTCGGCAAGCTGGTGGCCGGCGGTCTCGCCTTCACCCTCGGGCTCCAGGTCTTCGTGATCGTCGGCGGGATCAGCAAGCTCATCCCGCTGACCGGTCAGACCACGCCGTTCCTCTCCGCCGGTGGGTCCTCGCTGATGGCCAACTGGCTGCTCATCGCGGTGCTGCTGCGGATCTCCGACGCGGCCCGCCGCCCGGTGACCCAGGGCTCCGGCTCGGCGGCCCGACCCGCTGGCGGCCCGCCGGAGCAGCTGCACGGTGCTCCCACGGAGGTGATCCGGCCGTGAACGCACCCCTGCGCCGCGTCGGCGTCGTCGTCATGATCCTGTTCGGCCTGCTCTTCGCGAACCTGAACTGGATCCAGGCCTACAAGGCCGACGAGTACCGCAACAGCGACTACAACGGCCGGGTCCAGGTGGCCGAGTACGAGCGCCGGCGCGGCAACATCGAGGCCGGCGGCACCGCCTTCGCCACCAGCAAGGAGACCAGCGGCAAGCTGAAGTTCCTGCGCACCTACCCCGGCGGGGCGAAGTACGCGCATGTGCTCGGCTACAAGCCGGTCAACCTCGCGGACACCGGCATCGAGCGGGTGGAGAACGAATTCCTGGCCGGTACCAGCGACGCGCTGATCGCCAACCGGATCAAGGACATGTTCACCGGCGACGAGACCGGTGGCGGCAACGTGCTGCTCACCCTCTCCAAGCGCGCCCAGGACACCGCGTACGAGCAGCTGCGCAACAACAACAACGGGGTGAAGAAGGGCGCGGCGATCGCCATCGACCCGCGTACCGGGGCGGTGCAGGCGCTGGTCTCGATGCCCAGCTTCGACCCGAACCCGCTGGCCGACCACGACACGAACGCGGCCTCCGCCGCGTACAACCGGCTGGAGCAGGACCCGGACGGGCCGCTGAAGAACCGCGCGCTCGCCGAGACGCTGCCCCCCGGCTCCACCTTCAAGATCGTCGTCGCGGCCGCGGCCCTGGAGAACGGGGTCGGCAAGAACACCCAGATCCCGGCCGGGGCCAGCTGGACCCCGCCCACCTCGGGCTCCCCGATCCGCAACGCCGCCCCGTCGATCTGCCCCGAGGCGCAGGTCAGCCTGATCGAGGCGGTC
Organism: Micromonospora sp. 4G55; assembly: GCF_016803375.1. Taxonomy (NCBI): domain Bacteria; kingdom Bacillati; phylum Actinomycetota; class Actinomycetes; order Micromonosporales; family Micromonosporaceae; genus Micromonospora; species Micromonospora sp. 4G55. Next base: position 1,500 of record NZ_JAEVHN010000638.1, on the reverse strand, counting down.
CGGGAGTCGTGCAACACCGGCTTCGCCCAGCTCGGCGTGAAGCTCGGCGCGGACACCGTCAAGGAGAAGGCCCGCCAGTTCGGCTTCGAGCAGGACGACCTCACCGTCGGCCAGCTCGGCGAGGACGGCCTCACCGTCGCGCCGAGCCGGACCGGCGCGATGGAGGCCCCCGGCGGCGGCACCGACCCGGCCGCGCTGGCCCAGTCCTCCATCGGGCAGCGCGACGTCAAGATGACCCCGTTGCAGGGCGCGCTGATCGCCGGCACGGTCGCCAACGGCGGCAGCCAGATGCGGCCGTACCTGGTCAAGCAGCTGCTCGGCCCGGACCGGACAACGACCTTCGATCCGGCCCGTCCCCGAGAGTTGCGCAAGCCGGTCAGCGGTCAGGTCGCCGCCGACCTGCGGGAGATGATGGTCGCCGTGGTCGAGAACGGCTCCGGCACCAAGGCGCAGATCAGCGGCTACACGGTCGGAGGCAAGACCGGTACCGCCCAGTCCGGCCCGCAGACGCCCGACCACGGCTGGTTCATCGGGTTCGCCCTCGACAAGAACGGCACCCCGATCTCCGCGGTCTGCGTGGTGCTGGAGGAGGCGGGCAGCGGCGGCAGCGGCGAGGCGGCCCGGATCGGCGGCCGGATCATGCAGGCGGCCATCGCCGACTCCGGGGGCCGCTGACATGCTGCACCCCGGCGTCCAGCTCGGCAACCGCTACCGCCTCGACGAGCGGATCGCCAGCGGTGGCATGGGCGACGTCTGGCGCGGCACCGACCAGGTGCTGGGCCGTACGGTGGCGGTGAAGAGCCTGCTCCCGGCGCTGCTGGACGATCCCGGTTTCGCCGAGCGGTTCCGGGGCGAGGCGCGGACCATGGCCACCATCAACCACCCGGGCGTGGTCGACGTCTACGACTTCGGCAGCGACCAGCAGATCGCCTTCCTGATCATGGAGTACGTCGAGGGCGACGCGCTGTCGGCGACGCTGAGCCGGGTCGGCCGGCTCACCCCGGCCCGGACGATGGCACTGGTCGCCCAGGCGGCCGACGCGCTGCACGCCGCCCACGAGAAGGGCATCGTCCACCGGGACGTGAAGCCGGGCAACCTGCTGGTCCGGCCGAACGGGACCCTGGTGCTGACCGACTTCGGCATCGCCCGCTCCGACCTGGTCGGGCAGCTCACGGCCGCCGGCTCGGTGCTCGGCACCGCCTCGTACATCTCCCCGGAGCAGGCCACCGGCGCGGTCGCCACCCCCGCCTCGGACGTGTACGCGCTCGGCGTGGTGGCGTACCAGTGCCTCGCCGGCCGGCGTCCGTTCGACGGCGACAACCCGCTCGAGATCGCCATGAAGCACGTCCGGGAGACCCCCCGGCCGCTGCCCGGCGACATCCCGCCGCAGGTCCGGGCGATCGTGGAGCGGGCCCTGGCGAAGGATCCCGCGGCCCGCTGGCCCAGCGCCGCCGCGCTGGCCTCGGTGGCCCGGCAGGCGAAGCTCGCGCTGTCCCAGCA
>NZ_JAEVHN010000637.1:0-3491 GCF_016803375.1 Micromonospora sp. 4G55 | reverse complement strand
GGTGACCCCGGCCGCCGCGCCCCCCGGCCGCGACCTGAGGTGGACGGCGGCCGGGACGCCTCGGCGGCTCAGCCGAGCAGGGTGTCGATCTCGGCCAGCTCCTCGGCGGTGAAGTCGAGGTTCTGCACCGCGGCGACGTTCCCCTCCAGCTGGGCCACGCTGCTCGCGCCGATGATCAGGCTGGTCATCCGTGGGTCGCGCAGCGCCCAGGCGAGGGCGAGCTGGGCGAGGGTCTGCCCCCGCCGCTCGGCCACCCGGCCCAGGCCGCGGATGGTGGCCAGCTTCTCCTCGGTCAGGTCGCTCTCGTTGAGGAAGACGCTGGTGCGCACCCGCGAGTCCTCGGGAATGCCGGCGAGGTAGCGGTCGGTGAGCAGGCCCTGGGCCAGCGGGCTGTACGCGATGCAGCCCGCGCCGACCTCCGCCAGCGTGTCGAGCAGGCCGTCGTCCTCGGTCCACCGGTTCAACATCGAGTACGACGGCTGGTTGATCAGCAGCGGCGTGCCCAGGTCACGCAGGATCGCCGCGGCCCGGGCGGTCTGCTCCGAGTCGTAGTTGGAGATGCCGACGTAGAGCGCCTTGCCGGAGCGGACGACGGCGTCGAGCGCGCCCATCGTCTCCTCCAGCGGGGTGTCCGGGTCGAACCGGTGCGAGTAGAAGATGTCGACGTAGTCCAGCCCCATCCGGCGCAGCGACTGGTCCAGTGAGGAGACCAGGTACTTGCGGGAGCCCCACTCGCCGTACGGGCCGGGCCACATCAGGTAGCCGGCCTTGGTGGAGACGACCAGCTCGTCGCGGTAGGGCTTGAGGTCCGTGGCCAGCAGCCGGCCGAAGGCCTCCTCCGCCGCGCCGGGCGGCGGGCCGTAGTTGTTGGCCAGGTCGAAGTGGGTGACCCCGAGGTCGAACGCGCGTCGGACGATGTCCCGCTGCCGCTCGAAGGGCCGGTCCGGCCCGAAGTTGTGCCACAGGCCGAGCGAGACGGCGGGCAGCCGCAGCCCGCTGCGTCCGGTCCGTCGGTAGGTCATCGAGTCGTAACGCTGATCAGCGGCGAGGTAGGTCACGACGCCGACCCTATCCGGCGTCCCGGAACGGCCGTGCCGTCCCGGTGTGCGGGGGTAGCTTCGAGCCCATGCGCTTCGTCCCGCTCGACACGCCCAAGCCCATCTCCAAGATCGGTCTCGGTACCTGGCAGTTCGGCTCGAAGGAGTGGGGCTACGGCCCCGACTACGAACGCCGGGCGGCGGACATCGTGCGGCGGGCGCTCGACCTGGGGGTCACCCTCTTCGACACCGCCGAGCTGTACGGCTTCGGCCGCAGCGAGCGGATCCTCGGGGCCGCCCTCGGCGCCGACCGGGAGAAGGTCGTGGTGGCCAGCAAGGTCTTCCCGATCCTGCCGCTCGCCCCGGTGGTGCAGCAGCGGGCGGTCGCCTCCGCGGCCCGCCTCGGCGTGCAGGGCATCGACCTCTACCAGGTGCACCAGCCCAACCCGGTGGTCGCCGACACCACCACCATGCGCGGCATGCGCGCGTTGCAGGACGTCGGCCTGGTCGCCGAGGTCGGCGTCAGCAACTACAGCCTGCGCCGCTGGCGGTTCGCCGAGGCCGCGCTGGGTCGGCGGGTGCTGAGCAACCAGGTCCGCTACAGCATGATCGACCGGGGTCCGGAGGAGGACCTGATCCCGTACGCGGAGCAGGCCGGCCGGATCGTCATCGCGTACAGCCCGCTCGCCCAGGGCTTCCTCTCCGGGCGGTACGACGCGAAGCACCCGCCGAGCGGGGCGGTGCGCCGGGCCAACCCGTACTTCCTGCCGGAGAACCTGGAACGCGGCACCGCCCTGATCGCGACGCTGCGCGAGGTGGCCGACGCGCACGACGCCACCCCCAGCCAGATCGCGCTGGCCTATCTGCTGCACCACCCGAACGTGGTGGCCATCCCCGGCGCGTCCGGTGTGGAGCAGATGGAGCGCAACGCGGCCGCCGCCGAGATCGACCTCGGCGCCGACGAGTACGCCGCCCTGGCCGCCGCCGCCCGGCAGTTCCGGCCGGTCACCGGCCTGGCGGCGGTGCCGAGGCTGATCCGCGCCCGAGTGGGGAAGTGAGCATCATGGACGACATCACCGCACTGATCCTGGACGACCACGCCGCCTTCCGCCGCGGCTTCGCCCGGCTCGACGACGCCCGCGACGTAAGCGAACTCCTCGCGGTCTGGGAGGCGCTCGCCCTGCACCTGGACATCCACGCCGAGGCGGAGGAGGCGATCCTCTATCCGCATCTGGTGCGGCACGGCGACGACGGCGAGGACGAGACCACCGACGCCATCGGCGACCACAACGAGATCCGCGACGCCATCGCCGAGTCCAAGCTGCACCCGGTGGGCTCCGACGAGTGGTGGGCGGCGGTGTGGAAGGCCCGCCGGGAGAACAGCGAGCACCTCGCCGAGGAGGAGGACGGGGCGCTGCCGGACTTCCGCCGGCACGCCAGCGTCGAACTCCGCGCCGAGCTGGGCGCGCGGTGGCTGACCTTCTACGGCGAGCACAAGAACGGCCGCAACCTGACCTTCGACGACAAGGACCCGCAGAAGTACGTGCAGGAGCACCGCTGAGCCGGCGGCGCTAGGCAGGCCCGGGCGCGGCGACGAGGCGGCGGCGGAATCCCCGACACGGGGGAGTCGGCATGGCGTGGCGGGGCGGGAGAATGGCCCGGTGACTCCCCGGGCGCTGATCGCGCCGCTCGTCCGTGCGAGCACCTGTCGCCGTGGCGTGTTCCTCCTGCTCGGCGGGGTGCTGGCCCTGCCGTACGCGCTGCTGGCCGGCACCTTCGTCCAGCTCCTCACCCGCGGCGAGGTGCCCCGGCTGCTGGTCTTCGCGCTGATGGTGGTCGCCGCCGTCATCGGCGCGGTGCCGTTCTTCCTCGACGGCAGCCGGACGCTGGAGATCGCCGCCGCCCGCGCCCTGCTCGGCGTGCCGCTGCCGGAGCCCGCCGCCGGGCACCCGGCCGACCGGGAGACCCGGCTGCGCGCCGCGCTCTGGATCGCCCTGCACATGACCGTCGGCGGGACGGTGATGTTCGCGCTGATCAGCGCCCTGCCGATGGCGTTGTCGTTCATCGCCCAGCAGTTCGGCGTCGGCACCCAGCTGGTCGCCCAGGAGAGCTGGGGGCCGCTCGACGGGCGGGACACCGGCTGGCTCACCCTCACCGGGGTGCTGATGCTGCTCGGCCTCGGCTACGCGGTCGCCGGACTGGGCACGCTCGCCGCCTCGATGGCACCGGCGCTGCTCGGCGCGCACCTCGGCGAGGCGGTCGGTGAGCCGTCGATCACTTTCTCCACAATCGCCACTGGCGTCCAGTACCCCGACTCCGACCGGGGCTAACCGGCGGGTCGACCGGGACCAGGCCGCGACCTCCTGGCTCATCTGCTCGTCGAGCCTCGGTCCGTGCTTGCTGCTGCCACGTTCCAGTTCCATGCTGTGGTGCTACCCCTGGCAGCCCCCGGGA
>NZ_JAEVHN010000636.1:0-3493 GCF_016803375.1 Micromonospora sp. 4G55 | reverse complement strand
GGCTGCTCGGCCGGCGGAGGAGCGGGCCCGTTACGCCCGCGACCCGCTCACCGGCGAGCCGTTGCACCCGGCGTTGACGACGGTCCGGGGGCGCCATCGCCGCCCCGGTCGGACCGGCGCACCCGCTTCCTGGCGGCCGTGCTGCCGCCGTCGGTGCTGCTGCGCTGGCGGCTGGCGGTGGCGGACTCGTCCTCCCGGCTGGTGGCCAGCGGCGGACGGACCCGCTCACGGTTGCTGCGCTGGAACCCGCGCCGGCTGCTCGCCAACCGCTCCGCCCGCCGGGCCTAACCCGGCCCCCACCCGGCCACGTGCCCGGGGCCGCCCCGTGCTCGGGCACCTTCAGAGAAAGCGCGGCTATTCTTCGCCGAATAGCCACGCTTTCTCGGAAAGTGCGTGCGGACACCTCGGCGTGCCCGGTGATGCCGCGCCGTCAACCTCGGCCGCTGGACATTCCGTCCGCGGCGCCGCGCCATGTCGTCGACCTGGCGGCATTCCGCGCCTCCGGACCCCGGCATGTCGCCGACACCGAGTCAATCACGACCGACGACAGTGGATCGCCTCCGGCAACCTCATCGGGCCGGGCCGGGGCCGGGGCTCGGATCGGGGCCGGGGCTCGGGTCGGGGCCGGACGTGCGGAAACGACGGAGGTGGCCGGATCGGGTCCGACACCCACCGTCGTGGCGACGCCCACCCGCCTCAGGGGCGGTGAGCGTTCAGCGATGTCCCTCCGGACGCTGCCGCCACCGGTCCTCCATGCGGTCCAACAGCGACGGCCGTCGACCACCCGCGCGTCCGCGCTGACGACGGCGACTCGTCGTTGTGCCACCCACCACGTGCAGGTCGGGTGACTGCGACCGGCGATGCGACTGCACCGCGTAGCCCAGCGCGGCCAGCATGACGACGAAGCCCGCCACTGCCAGCGGCGGAGTCTTGATCACCGCGCCGTAGACCAACAGGGCCAGGCCGACGACGACCACGCCGGCAGCGACGAGCAGGCGACGCCGCGCGTGGAAACGCGGGTCGCTGGCGCGCACGGCCGAGGCGAATTTGGGGTCCTCGGCAAGCGACCGCTCGATCTGCTCGAACAGCCGCTGCTCGTGCTCCGAGAGCGGCACGGCACTCCTCCCCGGTCACGTTGGTCGGCCCGGTCGGGCCGACAGACCGTGGCAGCCAACCGGCTGCTTGCCGTCAAGTCTACGAGGGGGCTCGCGCGTCGGAAAGCGGGACGACCTACGGCCGGGTCGGATTTTCGCCTCTACGGGTATCACGCTTGCCGAGCAGACTGGCCGGACCTATGACGGACCGCCCGAAACGGGCAGCCGCGGCGTCGGCGGCAGCTTCCGCCTCCCGCCAGCCGCGCTCGGGCGCGCCGAGGGTCAGCTGCTGTGGCGTCTCCGTCACCCCGGCCAGCCCCTCCACCCGGACGCCGACCAGGCGGACGCGCTCGGTGGGGTCGAGAACGGTGTAGAGCGCCCAGGCGGTGTCGAAGATCTCCCGGGCCACGTCGGTGGACACGCCGAGGGTGCGGGACCGGTTGACCGTGCGGAAGTCGGCCAGCCGCACCTTGAGCGAGACCGTCCGGCCGACCTGCCCGGCCCGGCGCAGCCGGGCGCCGACCTTGTCGCTGAGGGCGAGCAGGGCCCGGCGGATCTCCACCGGGTCGGCGACGTCGGCGTCGAAGGTCACCTCGGCGCCGATCGACTTCTCCACGTGCTCGGGGCTGACCGTGCGCGGGTCGCGCCCCGAGGCCAACTCGTGCAGGTGGCTGGCGGACGCCTCGCCGACCGCCTTGCGGAGCATGCCGTACGGCGCCTCGGCCAGGTCGCCGATGGTGTTCAGGCCCAGCCGGCGCAGCGTCTCGGCGGAGCGCTCCCCCACCCCCCAGAGCGCGCCGACCGGCAGCGGGTGCAGGAACTCCAGCACCCGGTCGGCCGGCACCACGAGCAGGCCGTCCGGCTTGGCCCGGGTGGAGCCGAGCTTGGCCACGAACTTGGTCGGGGCCACCCCGACGGAACAGGTCAGCTCCTGCTCGGCCGCCACCCGTTCGCGGATCCGGCGGGCGATCTCGGCCGGCGGCCCGAACAGCCGCCGCGCGCCGGCCACGTCGAGGAACGCCTCGTCCAGGGAGAGCGGCTCGACCAGCGGGGTGACGTCCCGGAAGATCTGCATGACCGCCCGGGAGGCGGCCGTGTACTGCGCGAAGTCGGGCGGGAGGTAGACCGCGTGCGGGCAGAGCGCCCGGGCGCGCATGGTGGGCATGGCGCTGCGGACGCCGTACCGCCGGGCCTCGTAGCTGGCGGAGCTGACCACGCCGCGCGGCCCGACGCCACCGACCACCACGGGCCGGCCGCGCAGCTCGGGGCGGCGACGCACCTCCACCGAGGCGAAGAAGGCGTCCATGTCGACGTGCAGGATCGGGCTGCCGGAGTCGTCGGCGTCCGGCCCGAAGCGCGGGTCACCGCCGCGCGGCAACGACTGGCTCCGACCCATTCCCGCAGGTTAGCCCGCCGGTACGACAGCCCGACCGGTCAGCCCCGCACCACCAGCAGCGGAATGGTCAGCTCGGCCGCCGTGTCCGCCCCGTGGTACGCCACCAGCCGGGACACCATCGGCGGCTCGGAGCGGCTGGCCAGCACGGCGTACGTGCCGTGGCAGGTCACCACGACGTCGCCGACGCGGTGCAGGTGCCCCTCCGGCACCGGGCCGAACCGCCCGGCGGCCACCGCCTCCGCCCGGGTCTCCACCCGGCGGCCGGGCCGAGCACCGCCGACCAGGCGGCCACCACGTCGTCGACGGCGCCCGGCTCGACGTGCAGGTAGCGCACCCGCGGCTCCCCGGCGACGACCCGTACCCCGGCCCGCAGCCGGGAGTCGGTGTCCAGGTCGAAGCGGTGCGCGGCGGGCACGTCGAGCTGCCCGTGGTCGGCGGTGACCAGCAGCGCGGCGTCCGGCGGCAGCCCGTCGACGAGCCGGGCGAGCAGCGCGTCGACCTCGGCGGCGGCGATCCGCCAGGGCGCGGAGTCGACGCCGGTGAGGTGACCGTGCCGGTCCAGGTCGGGGTGGTAGCCGGAGACCAGGGTCGGCCCGGGGCCGGCGGCGAGCGCGGCGAGCATCGTCGCCGCCAGGGCGTCCACCCCGGCGCGCCCCGGTAGTCGCCGCCCCCGGTTGGCGGCCAGGGTCAGCCCCGCTGCCGGCGAACTCGGGGCGGCTGACCACGGTCACCGCGACACCGGCCGCCCGGGCCCGCTCCCACTGGGTACGGACCGGCTGCCAGGTCAGCGGCTCCGGGTCGCCGGCCCACTCGATGTGGTTGAGCACCCGGTCGGTGCCGGGCACCCGGACGGTGAAGCCGAGCACCCCGTGCGGCCCGGGCGCGACGCCCGCGCCGAAGCTGACCCACTGGGTACGGACCGGCTGCCAGGTCAGCGGCTCCGGGTCGCCGGCCCACTCGATGTGGTTGAGCACCCGGTCGGTGCCGGGCACCCGGACGGTGA
>NZ_JAEVHN010000635.1:0-3502 GCF_016803375.1 Micromonospora sp. 4G55 | reverse complement strand
TCGGTGAGCTCGCGTCCGGCGCGGCTGCCGCCCAGCGGACGGCGACGGCGACGGCGCGGACGGCGCTCGCCGCGCGGTGGCGGCCGGCCCGGGTGGGCTGAGGACGCGACCGAATTGTTACCCGTATTTCCGTGAGTCGCGTCACGGCAATCGGGAAACCGGTCATCCGGTCACAGTCGGTGACATCGATCGCGACGGTCGGCGGTGTTTGTCGTCGGGCTGTCCGGTTGTGGCCCGACGGTCCCGGAACAACCGCCTGTCCCATTGAGTGACGTCAGTGCCGAACTGTACGACAAATTTGTCGCCCTGATCAGGTTTACGCAGCTGGCAGCGCTTGGCCGACACGTGACCGACCAGTAGTGTCGCCCGGGTCCGGTGCGGTTTCCGATCGCAAGAGGCGACGCCGCGCCGACCCGCTCAATCGTGATTTCACGAACCGGGGACCCATGCACGTCCGGGGTGAATCCGCGGGCCACGGCCCGTGGTAGGGCGCTCTTCCCGCCCGAATCCGTCAGCTAACCCGGTAGGCGGTGTCGGAAGGAGTTCCAGCTTTTGCTGTTCTCTCGCATTCCTCGGCTTGCTCTCCACCTCGGTACCGGGGTGTTCGCGCCGGTCCGCCGCGCCCTCGCGCGCTGATACCGGCCCCACCCCGCCGCCCGGCCACTGACCGGGCGCACCCCCGCCGAGCGGCCTCGCACACCGGTCCTGACACCGCGCGTGACGTCCCGTCACGCGCCGGTCCGGCACGCCGCTCCCGCCCTCGTACCGTGGAGGAAAACACGTGAAGCACCCCCTGAAGCGGCAGCTGCGACGCCTGGCTACCGAGCGGTCGTACCAGCTGGTCGCCGGCTCGGCCGCCGCGCTCGTGCTCGTCTCCGGCGCCAGCACCCTGCTCGCCGACGAGGCGCCCGCCCGCCAGCAGACCTCGGCCGCCGTCGCCGAGGTGGCGCCCCGGCTGGACGACGTCGCGACCCGCGGCCAGGCCCGGGTCGCCACCCCGTCCGGCAAGCCGTCGCCCTCGGCCAGCCCCTCGCCGTCGGCCAGCGCCACCAAGGCAAAGGCGGACCCGGACCTGACCCGCAAGGCGGCCCCCAAGCCGCCGTCGACCAAGGTCCTCCGCTACGACTACCAGGCGCAGACCACCTACTGGAACTGCGGTCCGGCCGCGGTGCGCAACGCGCTCAGCGCGTCGGGCGTCGAGCGGACCCAGGACGAGCTGGCCGGCCCGCTCGGCACCACCGAGATGGGCACCAACTCGGCGCTGGACACCACCCGGGTCCTGAACCAGATGGTCAAGGGCGACCCGTACCGGACCCGGATGTTCCAGGGCACCCCCAGCTCCGCCCAGATCGACCGGCTCCAGGCCGACGTGGTCGCGGCGATCACCGACGGCCGGGGCGTCGTGGCGAACGTGGCGGGGAGCGCCACCGACGCCGACGGCGGCTGGCACTCCTTCCCGGGCGGCCACTACATCGCGGTGGTCGGCTACAAGAACGACGGCCGGACGGTCCGGATCGCCGACTCGGCGGACCCGAACCTGCCGTCGTACTGGATCAGCACCATCGACCTGGCGAACTGGATCGCCACCCGCGGCTACTCCGCCTGATCAACACCGTCGCTCATCCGGGCACCGGCTCCCCTGGGGGCCGGTGCCCGTCGGCGTTGGCGCGGGTCTCGCGCCGCGGAACCGGACGGTGGCACACTGCGGCCCATGACCGACGACTCGAGTACCCGCCGGCTGCTGTTGCTGCTGCACGGGATGGGCGCCACCGGCGACGTGTGGCTGCCCTGGGCGCCGCTGCTGGAACACCGCTGGCCGGGCCGCTGGCTGGCGCCGGACCTGGCCGGCCACGGCTTCTCGCCGCCGCTGCCCGCGTACTCCTTCGCCGGCTTGGCCGAGCAGGTCGCGGCGGGGCTCGGCCCGGTGGCCGACGGGGCCCGCCCGGGTGACCGGCTGGTCGTCCTCGGCCACTCCCTCGGCGGGGTGGTCGCGCTGGCGCTGGCCGCCCGCGACGCCGGGCGTCCCGGTGGACGCGGTGGTCGGGCTGGGCATCAAGGCGGTCTGGTCGCCGGCCGAGCTGGTCCGGGCGCGCGAGCTGGCGGAGCGCCCGGTGACCTGGTTCGCCACCCGGGACGAGGCGGCCCGCCGCTACCTGAAGGTGGCCGGCCTCGGTGGGCTCTTCGCGCCGGACGACCCGGTGGTCGACGCGGGGCTGCGCGCCGAGGACGGCCGCTGGCGGCTGGCCATGGACCCGGCCGCCTTCGCGGTGGGCGCGCCGGAGCTGCCGGCCCTGCTGGCCGCCACCGATGTCCCGGTGCTGCTGGCCCGGGGCGAGCACGACCCGATGGTCAGCGACGCGCAGCTCGCTGAGCTGGGCGTGCCGGTGGCGACCCTGCCCGGCCTCGGCCACAACGCGCACGTGGAGGACCCGGCGGCGGTACTGGCCCTGCTCGACCCGTACCTGTGACCGGTTTGCGGACGGCCGGCGTCGGCGTCGTGGTGGCGCGTGGCTCGGAACCTGCCGACCTGGACGTTCGAGCTCGCCGTCCACACCGGACCTTTGCAACGGCATCAGACCAGCCGCTGGAGGCGCACTTTCGGGCGCTCGTTCTTGAGGTGGCCGTGCTTGTGCTGGCGGACCTGCTCGTCCCAGACCTCCTGGTCGTAGTCGGGGTCCGGCGGAATCCACTTGTGGGTGCCGTCGCTGTAGTGAAACTTCTCGTCGCCGGGCCGCAGGATGCTCATCGCACCCAGCCGAGAAAGCGGCGGTGCAGGATGCCGGCCGGTGTCCAGTGCAGGTCTTCCGTCGCCCGGGCCAGTTGCGCACCCATGTAGAGCGCGAGCGACACCGGCGCTTCGGCGAACTCCGCGCGCAGCTCCCGCCGCCGGGTCTCACAGGGCCACGGCCCACCGCAGCCGCCGCAGCTCCAGATGGGCAGCACCGGGCCGTGCGTGGTCACGGGCGGCCTCCGAGCACCGCCGCTGTCAGGTGCCGCGCCTGCCGGGTGGTCGCCCATTCCACCTGCCAGCACGGGTACGGCGCGAGCAGCGCCCACCACGTCCGGCAACCGGTACACATCCCGTCCACGCCCAGCAGATGTTCGACCAGAATCTGCCGCTCCGCCTCGCTGCTCACTGCTCCTCCTGGGCGGGCCAGTGCCCCCGGTTGATCGGGATGCGGTTTCGGCCACGGCAGGGCAGCTCAGCCCCACAGCGGCAGATCCACGTCCACGCCCGCCATGACCATGCCGGGCGGTGTCGCCGGGCCAGGGTCATCGCGACAGCAATCAGGTACTGGTCGTAGGAGACACGTCGCCACGGCGACGTCCTGTCCCGCATCGCTTACTCCCTCCGCCGGGCAGCACTCCATGCCGACCCCGAACAACTGGGCCGGACCTGGAACGCTCGGTAACTGCGACGCTACGATCACGGCGACAACGGTTGGACTCACCGGCGGTACGAGTAAGCAGGCCAGACGCCCCGCCCGGACAGCCTGCGGGC
>NZ_JAEVHN010000634.1:0-3506 GCF_016803375.1 Micromonospora sp. 4G55 | reverse complement strand
CTCGGCGCGACGCCGACCGGCTCCACCGTCCGCTCCTCGTCGGCCTCGACGGCGACGTCGGTCCGGTCGTCGTCCGCGTCGAGCGCGTCGGTGCGATCGGCCGCCACGTCGGTCCCGGCGGCGGCCACGTCGACCGAAGCGATGGTGTCCGACGCAGCGGTGTCGTCGTCGGCGGTCAGCGGGGTGTGGCTGGCGGCCAGGGACGCGGCGGCGGACGGGGCGTCGAGCTCGTGCGGGTGGCGCGTCGATCACGGCGGCGGGCGCCGGCGCGACGTCGACGGTGGCCGCCGGCTGGGGGGTGTCGACGGTGGCGGTCACCGTGGCGGCGGCCTTCTCCTCCTCGGAGAGCCCGACGACCGGGTCACCCTCCACCATGGGCTCCGGCCGCTCGGCGGTCGCCGCGGCCTGCCGGCCGCGGGCCACCCAGCCCCCGGCTCCGCCCAGCACCAGGGCCAGGATCACGATCAGCCACTGCCCGAAAGTCGACGGCACGGCAAACCTCCCTCTTGCATACGTTGGTGAAAGTCACGAAGAAAACTCGCCGGCAGCTTCGCACACGCGTATGGCGGACGACAGGGAGGATGGGTCATCGCGACGCAGGTGGGATGCACGGTGTCGGCGGGTGGCGGCGTTATGACCGACGGTACGGGAAAGCGGGTGGGCCCGGCCGGGCCGCGACGAGGTGCCGTCGTCCGACCCGGCCGGTGGCTCGGTCCTCTTCGGCGTCCGCGCGCTCACCCGGCCGGGCGCGGCGCTGGGACGTCGGCGGCGTCCCAGCGGTAGAAGCAGCCGGCGATGGCGTCCCGGGGGGAATGCCAGGTCGGCAGGTACGGGGAGGTGTGCGCGGAGAGTCGCTCGTTGACCTGGAGGTACAGCGGGTGGTTGCGGGCGCCGGCCAGCGCGTCCGGGTCCACGTCCTCGGTCTCCATCAGGTGGACGCACAGGTCGTGCAGGCAGTACAGGGACCGGTGTCGGACGCCGGTCAGGGCGGGCAGTTCGGTGGCGTCGGATTCGGCGAAGATCTGCGCCACCCGGCCCTCCGAGCCCGGGAGGATCCTGCTGACGATCAGTAGACGGCTCATGGGACCCCTCTCGCCGGTGGCGCTCCGTCGAGGTCGGAGCCCACGGACTGCTGTGCGGCCCACCCTGCCGGGGCGGCTGTCACCTGGCCGTCACGCGTGCCGCGCCGATGGTGACGGCGCTCAGCCGCCCTGGGGCGCGACCCGGGCGGCCGGCGGTCGACCGGGCGGGTCGGGTCGCTCCCGGGTGGCGTCGCGGATCGGCGCGAGGGTTTCGTCGAGCAGCGCGGTCATCGCCGCGGAGGGTTCCAGCCGCAGCTCCCGCAGCAGCAGGTCGCGGTAGACGTAGAAGGCGTGCACCGCCTCGAAGGCGTTGCCCTCGGCGAGGTGGATGCGCACCACCAGCCGGTGCGGCGTCTCCCGCAGCGGCTCGGCGGCCATCGCCTCCAGTGCGGCCTGCAGCGCCTCTCCGTGCCGGCCGGCCGCCAGGTGGTGGCCGGCCAGGTCCTCCAGCATGTGCAGGCGCAGCTGGCGCAGCCGCTCGCGGTCGGCGAGGACCCAGTCGTCGTACCAGCCGGGGAGCAGGTCGTGCCGGCCGGCGGCGAGCGCGGCGGACGGGTCCTCGCCGTGGCGGACCCGGGCGGCCGTGCCGACCAGCGCGTCGACGTCGACCCGGACGACCGGGTCCAGTCGTACCGTGTCGCCGGCGGTGGTGAAGGGGCAGCACGGGTCCTGGCGCAGTCGCCAGAGGGCGGTGCGCAGGGAGGACAACGCCCGGTCCTCCGGCGCGTCCGGCCAGAGCAGGCCCGCGAGGTGGCTGCGGGTGGCGCCCGGGCGCAGCGCGATCAGCGCGATGACCCGTTGCAGCCCGCGGGGGACCACGATCGGGGTGTCGCCGTGCAGCAGTCGGAAGCCGCCGAGCAGGTGCAGCGAGATGTCCGTGCCGGGTGGGCGCCCGGTCGTCGGCATGGACGAATCAGCGGCCACGGCGGCACCCCCTGCGGAACGCGCGTCCCGACTCCTCGTGTGTCCCGGTGCGGCACCCGTGACCGCACTGTCGGGTCGCTGCGCCGTGGCGGTGTCGCCACGGCCACCGGGCTGACCGTGACGAAGATTATCAATTGTGGTCACTCTCGGTCAATGTCGAGGTTCCGGCAGGCGTTCGCCGCGCTCGACTGTGAAACCCCTTCTGAACTGTGCGCACGCCGTGGCCACCGCCCTTGCGCCGCACAGCGGTTACACAGGTTGCGTCAACGCACCGTCACGATGCGGCAGCTCCCGTCGGGGCCGGTCGGTGACGCCGGCGTGACGCCGCCGCGCGCATCGTGTCGGCAGTCGTCCGGCTCGCGGCGCGGGTCCACACCGCGCCGGCGGCCGTGGGGGGAGGCCCATCCATGGACCGTTCGCTGATCGTCGCGAAGGTGGTACCCAGCGCCGAGGCGCAGGTCGCCGAGATCTTCGCCGAGTCCGACGCGACGGAGCTGCCGCGCCTGGTCGGTGTCCGGCACCGTTCGCTCTACCGGCTGCACGACCTCTACGTGCACCTGTTGGAGACGGAGTCACCGACGCCGGGCGCGGTCGAGGCGGCCCGGGGGCACCCGGAGTTCGAGCGGGTCAGCGCGCGGCTGCGCCCGTACATCTCGCCGTACCTGCCGACCTGGCGGGAGCCCCGCGACGCGATGGCCCACTGCTTCTACCGCTTCGACGCGGACGCCCCCGTCGGGCGGCGGCCGTGACCGCCACCGCCCCCCGCGAGGGGGAGCTGTGGTCCCGCTGCGCCGGCTGCGCCTCGCTGCTGTACCGCAAGCGGCTGCGCCGCAACCTCGACGTCTGTCCGGAGTGCGGGGAGCACGCTCGGCTCGCCGCCCCCGAGCGGCTGCGCCAGTTGGTGGACCCGGACTCGTTCACCCCGCTGCCCGACCGGGCGGCCGAGGTGGACCCGATCGACTTCGTCGACGTGCTGTCGTACCCGCACCGGCTCAGCGCGGCCCGGGCCGGCACCGGGCTGGCCGAGGCGGTGGTCTGCGGCACCGCGACCATCGGCCGGCACCCGTGCGCGCTGGCCGTGATGGACTTCCGGTTCCTCGGCGGCAGCCTCGGCGCCGCCGTCGGTGAGCTGATCACGCTGACGGCGGAGCGGGCGTTGGAGGACGCCGTCCCACTGGTCCTGGTGACCGCCTCAGGCGGGGCGCGGATGCAGGAGGGCGCGCTGTCGCTGATGCAGATGGCCACGGTCAGCCAGGCGATCGCCGCGCTGCGCGAGGCCGGGCTGCTCACCGTCAGCGTCCTCACCGATCCCACGTACGGGGGTGTGGCGGCGTCGTTCGCCACCAACACCGACGTGGTGCTCGCCGAGAGCGGCGCCCGGATGGGCTTCGCCGGTCCCCGGGTCATCCGCCAGGTCACCGGCCGGGAGCTGCCGGAGGGCTTCCAGACCGCGGCCTTCCTGCTGCGGCACGGCAGGTGGACATGGTGGTGCCCCGGCAC
>NZ_JAEVHN010000633.1:0-3509 GCF_016803375.1 Micromonospora sp. 4G55 | reverse complement strand
CGAGCGCCGCCAACACCGCCGCCGTCTGCCGGCGCGCCGATGAGCTGATCATCGCGGCCAGCCGGAGGATCGCCGACGACTCGGCGGCGGCCACCCGCCGCGAACTCACCCCGGAGCAGCTCAACGGCCAGCTCAAGGGCACCCTCGCCGGGCTCGCCGACGACCTGCGCGAGCAGGCCGGCAACGCCGAGGACGCACGGATCAGGGACCTGGTGACCGATGCCGCGAAGCAGATCGACACGGGAGCCGCGGCGGCCAGCCCGGCGACCTGGATGGCGAGCGGCTTCGTCCGCATCCCCGAGCGGCTCGCCCGCGACTGCCACGTCTGACCGGCACGGCCCAGCTCGGCCCGCCCGGTCGGCCGCGGCCCGGCCGACCGGAAGGAGCGGGGCCCGCGCGCCTCTACCGGTAGCCGGTGCTCAGCGCCGTACCCGGTAGGTCACGTGGGTGACGGTCGGCCCGGCGACCACCGACACCTGCTCCAGCCGCGGGTCGCCGACCCCCTCGAAGAGCCGTTCGCCGGCTCCGAGCACGATCGGCACGACGTGTAGCTGGAGGGTGTCCAGCAGCCCCGCCGCCAGGCACTGGTTGACCGTGCTCGCGCCGCCCGCCACGGAGACCACCCGGTCGCCGGCCGCCTCCCGGGCCTGCCGCAGCGCGGCGGCGAGCCCGTCGGTGACGAACCGGAACTCCGTCCCGCCGCGCATCACCAGCGTCTCGCGCGGATGGTGGGTGAGCACGAAGACCGGCGTACGGAACGGCGAGTCCTCGCCCCACCAGCCGGTCCAGTCGAGGTCCCACGGCCCGTCGCCGCCGCCGAACATCCGGCGTCCCATCACGTACGCCCCGACGTCCCGGGTCATCTCCTCGACCAGCTCGGCGTCGACGCCGCGCTCCCCACCGGCCAGCCCGTGCCGCTCCCGCCAGGCGTCCAGCCCGAAGAACCACTCGTGCAGGCGCAGCCCGCCCCGGCCCAGCGGGTCCTGCCGGCTCTGGTCCGGCCCCGCCACGTACCCGTCCAACGACATCGAGATCTGACAGCTCACTGTGCTCATGCGAGGTGGACTCCCGTCGTCGCCGGAACTCATCGGTCGCCCGCCAGCCGGGCCGCGCGCACCTCCAGGTAGCGCCGCTCCGGCAGGCTGGTGGTCCGCCGGGCCGCCAGCAGGTACGCCTCCCGCGCCGCCTCCCGCTCCCCGGCCAGCTCCAGCAGGTGGGCCCGGACGGCCGCCAGGCGGTGGTGGCCGGCGATCCGCTCGTCGGCGTCGAGCGGGGCGAGCAGGGCGAGCCCGGCGCGCGGTCCGTCCACCATGGCCACCGCGGCGGCCTGGTTGAGGGTGACCATCGGGTTCGGCGACACGGCCGCCAGCACCCGGTAGAGCGCGACGATCTGCGGCCAGTCCGTCCGCTCGGCGGAGGGCGCCTCCGCGTGCACCGCCGCGATCGCCGCCTGGAGCTGGTACGGGCCCGGTGGCGACCAGGTCAGCGCCTCGGTCACCAGGGCCACCCCCTCGGCGATGGCGGCCCGGTCCCACCGGCTCCGGTCCTGCTCGGCGAGCGGGACCAGTTCCCCGCCCGGCCCGGTCCGCGCTGCCCGGTGCGCGTCGGTGAGCAGCATCAGCGCGAGCAGGCCGGCGACCTCACCGTCGTCGGGCAGCGCCCGGTGCAGCTGGCGGGTCAGCCGGATCGCCTCGCCGGTCAGCTCGGTGCGGTGCAGGTCCGCCCCGCTGGAGGCGGTGTAGCCCTCGTTGAAGATCAGGTACAGCACGTGCAGCACGGTCCGCAGCCGCTCGTCCTGCTCGGCCGGCGACGGCATGACGAACCGCGCGCCGGCCGCCTCGACGCGCTGCTTGGCCCGGCGGATGCGCTGGCTCATGGTCGGCTCCGGCACCAGGAACGCCTGCGCGATCTGCGCCGTGCTCAGCCCACCCACCGCGCGCAGGGTCAGCGCCAGCTGCGCCGACCGGGGCAGCGCCGGATGGCAGCAGAGGAAGAACAGGGTGAGGCTGTCGTCCCCAGTGGATGGCGGCTCGTCGGCGGGCGGGGCGACCGCCGCGTACGCCGGCTCCCGGAGCGCGACGGCGACCTCGCGGTCGCGGCGAGCCCGCTCGCTGCGCCACTCGTCGTCAGCCGGCGGCCGGCGACGGTGAGCAGCCAGGCGCGGGGATTGTCCGGGACACCCCGCTCCGGCCACTGCGTGGCGGCGGCCAGCAGCGCCTCCTGCACCGCGTCCTCGCAGGCGGAGAAGGCGCCGTGCCGGCGGACCAGGATGCCGAGGACCTGCGGCGCCAGGGCGCGCAGCAGGTCCTCCACCTCCCGCTGCGTCACATCTCGGTCCCGGCCTCGTCCATCACCGGGCGCACCTCCAGCACGCCGAAGCCCATCCGGACGTCGGGCCAGCGCGCGGCGATCTCGGCGGCCCGCTCCGGGCTGTCGCAGTCGACCATCAGGTACCCGGCGAACTGCTCCTTGCTCTCCATGAACGGTCCGTCGGTCACCTCGGGGCGCTCGCCATGGAGCCGGACCGTCCGGGTCTGCGACGGGTCGGCCAGCGCCTGGCCACCGACCAGCTCGCCGGACTCGGTCAGCTCCTTCATGATCTCGTCGACCTCGCCGAAGAGCGCGGTGCGCTCCTGCTCCGAGAGGTCCTCGACGAAGCCGGGCCGGTTCCAGATCAGCAACATGTACTTCACGGGGTGCTCCTGACGTCGTGTGGCCACGCCGTTCGTGGCCCTCGATGACAGGTCGGAGCCCGCCCGGTGGATCCGACACCGTCGCCGGAAGAAATTCTGCCCGAGTCAGCTCCGGCCGGGCAGCTGCCGGGCCGGTGGCGTGCCGGCGTGCAGCGACGCCCGGTCGGCGGCGGAGGTGCCGGAGTGCCAGCCGTCGGCGTCCCGGATGGTCAGCCGGGCCCGGGTGACGCCGGGGAAGAGGGTCTCCATCCGCTCGCGGACCGCGTCCGAGCGGGCGGCCAGCACGGGGAGCAGCCGTTCCGGGCCGGTCGCCTCGGCCGCCTGCCGGTCGGCCTCCTCGGTCGCGGCCCGCAGCCGTTCCCCGATCCGCAGCGCGAACGCGTGCAGGAACGACTCGTCGTACGCCTTGGTCCGCCGGCTGCTGCCCCGCTTGCGTTCGGTGCGCCCGCGCAGCATCGCGGCGGTGGCCTGCACCAGCAGCGACGTGTAGAGCAGCTCGACCGCCTCCAGGTCGCCCGCGAAGCCGAGCACGGTGGCGAAGCCCAGGTCGTCGTTCCAGACCGACTCGCACCGGTTCGCCGCCGCGACCTCCTGCACCAGCAGCGCCTTCGCCCCGGCGTACGGGGCGTCGGTGCTCAGGCGCATCCCGCCGGGCAGGTCGGGGCGTTCCGCGGTGGCCTCGACCAGCGCCCGGTCCAGGCTGTGCCGGGCGATCAACTCCTGCGCCTTGCCGGTCAGCGCCTCCGCCTCGGCCGGGAAGGTGGTCGACTCGGCCTTGGCCAGCAGCGCCCGCACCCGGTCGAGCATCGGGGAACC
>NZ_JAEVHN010000632.1:0-3509 GCF_016803375.1 Micromonospora sp. 4G55 | reverse complement strand
GCCGCGTACCCGGAGGTGGCGGTGCCCTCGCTTGACCTGCCGTACGCCGTGCTGCCGCCGCGCGCGACGCCGTACGCGACGCCGCCGCCGGCTTCCTCAGCGACCTGCTGACCAGCGCCTCGCGCGAGGTGCTGACCGAATTCGGCTTCCGCACCGCCGCCGGCTACCCGCCGGCGATGCCGCGCGATCGCCGGCTCGACCCGGCGGTCCGCGAACCGGTGGCGCTGCCGGCCGAGGAGACGGTCACCGAGATGCTGACCGGGTGGAGCGGCGTGCAGCGCAGCGCCCGGATCATCACCATGCTGGACATCTCCGGCTCGATGGCCGCCCGGGTGCCCGGCGGCGGCACCCGGCTCGACGCCACCCTCGCCGCCGCCCGCGAGGGTGCCGGGCTGCTGCTGGACAACAGCGAGCTCGGGATCTGGGTCTTCTCCACCAAGGTCGACGGCGACCGGGACTACCGCGAGATCCTGCCGGTCCGCCCGCTGCGCGCCCAGCGGGCCGCGCTGGCGCAGCGGCTGGCCGAGGTGAAGGTCAAGCCCCAGGGCGGCACCGGCCTGTACGACTCCACCCTGGCGGCGTACCGGGACGCCCGGCGGCACTGGACCCCGGGACGGATCAACCTGGTGCTGGTGATGACCGACGGGCGTAACGAGGACGCCGAGGGCATCGAGCGGAAGAAGTTCCTCGCTGAACTCACCGCGATGCAGGACCCGCGCAAGCCGCTGCCGATCGTCTTCATCGGCCTCGGCCGGGACGTCGACCCGGACGAGCTGAACGCGATCGCCAAGGTCACCGGCGGGCAGGTGTTCCGGACCGACCAGCCGAAGGGGATGCGGCAGATCTTCTTCACCGCCCTGGCCAACCTGAGCTGCCTGCCCCCGGAGTGCCGCCGGTGACCGCGGCCCCGGCGCGGCGGGTGCTGGACCGGATCGTCCGGCCGGTCCGCGACGCCCCCCGCCACCGCGCTCAGCCTGCTGCTGCTCACCGTGCTGGCGTTCGCGCAGCGCCCCGGCCAGGTCACCTTCGACACCAAGCTCGACCTGGCGGCGAACCCGGTGCACTTCATGGCTCGGGCGCTGCACCTGTGGAACCCGGAGGCCACCTCCGGGGAACTGCAGAACCAGGCGTACGGCTACCTCTTCCCGATGGGGCCGTTCTTCGGCGCCGGGCAACTGCTCGGCGTGCCGCCGTGGATCACCCAGCGGCTCTGGTGCGCGGTGCTCTTCTGCGCCGCCTTCTACGGCCTGCTGCGGCTGGCCCGCGCGTTCGCCATCGGCACCGAACCGACCCGGTACGCCGCCGCGCTCGGCTACGCGCTGGCGCCCCGGATGCTCACCGAGATCGGCGCGCTCTCCTCGGAGGTCCTCTCCGCGGCGATGCTGCCCTGGGTGCTGCTGCCGCTGGTCCAGGTGAAGCGGATCGGCTCGCCGCGCCGGGCCGCCGCGCTCTCCGCGCTGGCCGTGCTCGGCATGGGCGGCATCAACGCCGCCGTGGTGCTGATGGCCCTGGTGCTGCCCGGGGTGTGGCTGCTCTCCCGCCGCTGGGACGCCGCCCACCTGCGGCTGGTCGGCTGGTGGTGCGTCTGCGTCGTCGGGGTCTGCCTCTGGTGGATCGTGCCGCTGCTGCTGCTCGGCCAGTACAGCCTGCCGTTCCTCGACTACATCGAGTCGTCCACCACGACCACCGCCGTCGCCTCGCTGTTCCAGGCGGTACGTGGGACCAACCAGTGGGTGGCGTACATCGTCCAGGGCGACCCGTGGTGGCCGGCGGGCTGGTTGCTGATCGACCACCCGGCGCTGATGGCGCTCACCGCGGTGGTGGCGCTGGTCGGCCTGGCCGGGCTGGCCGGCAACCTGCTGCCCGAGCGGCGGTTCCTGGTGCTCGGCTTCCTGGCCGGGCTGACCCTGCTCACCATGGGCTACGTCGGCAGCCTGGACAGCCCGCTCTCCGAGCAGGTCCGCGACCTGCTGGACGGCCCGCTGGCGCCGTTCCGCAACGTGCACAAGCTGGAACCGGTGCTGCGGCTGCCGCTGATGCTCGGCTTCGCGCACGGCGTCGACGCCTGGGTCACCCGGCTGCACACCGCCGCCCGTCGCCGCCGGCCCGGGCTGCGGCTGCGCCCGGTGGTGTTCGTACCGGTCCTCGCCCTGGTCCTGGGGGCGGCCGCGCCGGCCTGGACCGGGCTGCTGCGACCCGGCCCCGGCTGGTCCGACCTGCCGCCGCACTGGCGGGCCGCAGCCACCTGGCTCGCCGACCGGGACGCGCTGGCCCGCACGCTGGTGGTGCCCGGCTCCGGCTTCGGCCAGTACGACTGGGGTCGCACCGTCGACGAGCCGTTGCAGTCGCTGGCCGGGGCGCCCTGGGCGGTGCGCCACCAGATCCCGCTCGGCTCGATCGGCAACATCCGGATGATGGACACCGTCGAGACGGTGCTGGCCGGTGGCCGCGGCTCGGCCGGGCTGGCCGACTTCCTGGCCCGCTCCGGCTTCCGGCACCTGCTGCTGCGCAACGACATCGACCGTACGCAGACCGACGCCCCGCCGGTGGCAGTGCTGCGCCGGGCGCTGGCCGGGTCGCCGGGGATCACCCGGGTGGCCACCTTCGGCAACACCGACGCGGTCGGCCGGGCCGCCGGCAGTCCGGTCGACGACGACGCCGGTCCGCTGCCCGCCGTCGAGGTGTACGAGGTGGACCGCCCGGTGCCGGCCGCCTCGGCGGTGCTCACCGCCGACGTGCCCACGGTCAGCGGCGGCCCCGAGTCGCTGCTGCCGCTGCTGGAGCAGCGCGTGGTGGAGCGGGACCGGCCGGTGGTGCTGGCCGGGGACCGTCCGACGCCGACGCCGACGTCGGCGCCACCGGCGACCGGTGGATCGTCACCGACGGCCTGCGCCGCCGGGAACGCGACATCGGCCGGGTACGGGACAACCTCAGCCAGACCATGACCGCCGCCGAGTCGGGCCGGCAGGGGAGGGTGGCCCTCGACCTGCTGCCCTTCGGTGGCCGCCGGCACCAGACCGTCGCCACCTACCAGGGACTGCGTGAGGTCAGCGCCTCCACGGCGGCCAGTTTCGTGGACAACCTGGCCCCGGCCGACCCGTCGCACCTGCCGTTCGCCGCCGTCGACGGTGACGCCGGCACCGCCTGGCACTCCGCGGCCCTGGCCGGGCCGGTGGGGCAGTGGCTCCAGCTCGACCTGGACACCCCGCGCGAGGTCCAGCAGGTCTCCCTGGCGTTCGTCGACGACCTCGGGGTCGGCTGGCCGGTGACCCGGTTCCGGATCAGCACCGACCGGGGTTCGGTCGACCACGACGTCGCCGCCGGGCTCGGCGCGCAGACGTACTACACCCTGCCCGGGGCCACCAGCACCATCCGGATCACCGTGCTGGCGGTGGCCGGCAACCGGCTCGACGGCGGGGTGGGCATCCGGGAACTCACCGTCCCCGACGTCACGCCCCACCGGGCGCTGCGCGTGCCGACCGACCTGCCGGCCGCCGGCACCGGCCCGG
>NZ_JAEVHN010000631.1:0-3517 GCF_016803375.1 Micromonospora sp. 4G55 | reverse complement strand
CGGTGGACGTGTCGTTGGGCAGCCCGACCGCGGCCCGGACCAGGTCGGCCAGCGGGGCGAGCCGACGCCGCTCGCCGAAGGCGGCGCAGCGGACGGAGAGCACCCGGGCGCCGGTGTGCGCGGCGTACCGGCCGGCGCCGACGTCGTAGCCGGCCGCGAGGCGTTCCACCTCGGCGGCGAAGCGGGACTTGCCGATCCCCGCCTCGGCGGTCATCAGCAGCACCCGGGGCTCGCTCCGGTCGATCACCTCGGCGAGCCGGCCGGCGACCCGGCCGATCTCGGTCTCCCGGCCCACGAACGGCGCCTCGTCACCGAGGCCCGAGCGGGTACCCGGGGCGTCCAGGAGCCCCAGCAGCTCGTACGCCTCGACCGGCTCACGCTTGCCCTTGAGTCGCAGCGGGCGCAGCGCCCGCCAGGAGGCGACGTGCCGGGTGGCGGCGGAGGTGCGGGCGCCGCCGTAGACCGCGCCGACGGCGGCGGCGTCGGCGAGCCGGGCGGCGGTGTTCACCGTGTCGCCGATGACGGTGTACTCGATCGCCGCCTGGATGCCGGCGATCACGTCGCCGGTGTTCAGGCCGACCCGCAGGCCGAGCGGCGCGCCGCCGCCCCGCTCGTCGTCGAGCACCCGGCGGACCGCCCGCTGCATGGACAGCGCGGCACGGACCGCTCGTTCGGCGTCGTCCTCGTGCGCGACCGGCGCGCCGAAAACCGCCATGATGCCGTCGCCGGTGAGCTTGTCGACGTGGCCGCCGAAGGTCTTGACCGCTCCGGCGAGCGCGGCGAGCACCCGGTCGGTGACCGCGCCGACCCGTTCCGGGTCCAGGTCCTCCGACCAGGAGGTGAAATCGGACAGGTCGCCGAAGAGCACGGTGACGACCCGCCGCTCGGCGGCGGGCAGGGTCGCGGCGGCCGGCAGCGCGGCGCCGCAGTTGTGGCAGAAGCGGGCGCCGGGCACGGCGACGGTGCCGCACACGGGGCAGGTCACGGCTGCTTCAACTCCGTGACCCCGGTGCCGGATTCCCGGGCGGCGACCCCGAGGTACTCCAGTTGGGCTCGGACCGACCATTCGGCGGCCCACCAGAGCGACCGGTCGACGTCGGCGTAGACCCGGGCGACCACCTCGGGCGCGGTGGTCGCGCCGGCCTCGACCGCCGCGCGGACCTGGTCGAGCCGGGCCCGCCGGTGGGCCAGGTAGAACTCCGCCGCCGCGCCGCAGTCGGCCAGTGCCGGACCGTGCCCGGGCAGCGCCGGGATCCCCCGGTACGCGGAGAGCAGTTCGAGGCTGGCGAGGTAGTCGCCGAGGTGCCCGTCGGGGTGGGCGACCACGGTGGTGCCCCGGCCGAGGATGGTGTCGCCGGTGAGCACGACCCGCTCGTCGCCGTGTTCGGCAAGGAAGCAGACCGAGTCGGCGGTGTGCCCGGGGGTCGGCACCAGGCGGACGGTGAAGCCGGCGGCCTCCACCGGAGCGTCCGGGGTCAGCGGCGCGGCGCCGATGGTGTGCGCCGGGTCGGCGGCCCGCACGGCGGCCCCGTCGAGCAGTTCGGCGAGGCGGGCGGAGCCCTCGGTGTGGTCGGGGTGCCCGTGGGTGATCAGCACCGAGCCGACCGGGCCCTGTGCGGCGATCCGGCCCAGGTGGCCCTCGTCCGCCGGTCCGGGGTCGACCACCACGGCGGGCGCGCCCGGGGCGGCGCGCAGCACCCAGGTGTTCGTCCCGTCCAGCGTCATCGGCCCGGGGTTGGGCGCCCGCAACAGGGTCACCCAGCCGGGCAGCCCGTCCGCGAGCGCGGCCACCGGCCCCGTCACATGCCCGCCCATGGCTGCGATCGTACGACCCTGCCCGCCACTCCCCGCGATCTTGCAGCTTCGGCCGATGGTTTGTGGCCGTTCGCGGCTTTCAGCAGCCACGGAACCGCAGGATCGCGGGGAGCGGGCGGTGCGGTCAGGCGACCTCGACGATGACCTCGACCTCGACCGGGGCGTCGAGCGGCAGTTCGGCGACGCCGACGGCGGAGCGGGCGTGCCGGCCGGCCTCGCCGAAGACCGCGCCGAAGAGGTCCGAGGCGCCGTTGATCACGCCGGGCTGGCCGGTGAACCCGGACGCGCTCGCGACGAAGCCGGTCAGCTTCACGATCTTGACGACGTTCTCCAGGCCGACCAGCGCGTCGACCGCCGCGAGGGCGTTCAGCGCGCACCGCTCGGCGAGGTCCTTGGCCTGCTCGGCGGAGACGCCGGCGCCGACCTTGCCGGTGGCGAGCAGCTTGCCCTCGGCGATCGGCAGCTGGCCGGAGACGTAGACGTGCTGGCCGGACTGCACCGCCGGCACGTAACTGGCCACCGGCGGCACGACCTCGGGCAGGGCCAGCCCGAGTTCCGCCAGCTTGGCGTGAGGCCCGTTGCTCATGCCCGTCAGCCCTTCGGACGCTTCAGGTAGGCGACCAGCTGGTCCGGGTTCGGGCCGGGGACCACGGCGACCAACTCCCAGCCGTCCTCGCCCCAGTTGTCGAGGATCTGCTTGGTCGCGTGGACCAGCAGCGGGACCGTGGCGTATTCCCACTTCTGCATCGGTGGAAGGCTCCCTTGCCTGGCGTGGACTGGTTTCCAGGCACAGCCTACGGTTTGGGCGTCGGCCGGGGCGCGGGACGCTGCTCGGGGGCGGTCGGCACCTCCCCGCACGGGCCCTCGTGGTCGTACGGCTGGGGGCAGCGGGACTTGTCGGGCAGCAGCAGGTCGCAGAAGACGCGGTGCCGGTTGTTCTGGTCGTCGACGGTCGAGACGGTGGTCTCCCCGGCGTCCAACTCGGGCAGGAAGCCCAGCGAGACCGCCACCGTGCCGGCCAGCGCGGTGGCCGCCGACAGGTCGGCCACCCGGATCGGCAGGTGGATGACGTAGCCGGGCTCGTCCTCGTCCCGCCCGCCCGCGCGGTTGAGGATGCGCAGCACCTCGTTCGGCTCGGCGCACCGGCGGTACGACCGCTCGTTCACCGGGAGACCGCCGAGCGGCCCGTCCGCGTCCCCCCGGTCGGCGAGCCGGCCCGCCCGGTCGCCGGGCGGGAACTGGGCTCGAGCGATGTTGTCCGCGTCGCGCATGTACTGCCTCCGGGCCTCAAACCATGAACTGACCGCCGTCCGGACCGGACCCACCGCCCGACCCGCTCCCCCGCCGGCACGAACGTAGGACCGCAGCCCGGACGGCCACAACGGGACGCGCATGGTTGATCACTTGAAGTCACATATGCGACACATGCCCCGTCCAGAACGTGACGACGCCGGCCTTCGGCTCGTGAACGGTGCGCCGCGGAAGGACCCGTCGACCGCTACCCTTCTGCCTCGGACGGGCGAGCGACGTCGCCCGCCGCGCCCGAACCCTCTTCCCCGCCCAACGGCGGCGAGGACGCCCATCCCCCGGGTGACCCAGATGACCCAACCGCCGAACGACGGAGCGACCGGATCGCCGGCCACCCCCGCGCCGGTCGACACCACCCCCGACGAGCCCGGGCCGGGCGCCATCCCGCCGCCCC
>NZ_JAEVHN010000630.1:0-3517 GCF_016803375.1 Micromonospora sp. 4G55 | reverse complement strand
CCGGCGGGCGCCCAGCGGGTCCGCCGGCCATTCCGCCCGCAGCACCATCTCGGTGGTCGGGTTGACCGCGTCCCCGGCCGCTCGGGCGCCCAGGCGTCGACCAGGTGCCCGGTCGCGCCGTCGAGGCAGGCGTCGTGCACCTCGCGGAGGAATACCGACGGACCCCGGAAGCGTTTGGTCCCCTCGCCCCACCAGTAGCCGGAGCAGAGCAGCAGCCGACGCGGCCGGGTCACCGCCACGTACGCCAGCCGGCGCTCCTCCCGCTCGTCGTGCGCCCGCCAGGCGTCGGTGAAGTCCTCCAGGGCCCGGGCCACCCCGCGCTGGTCCTCCGCCCCGGCCAGGCCCAGCTCGGGCAGCCCGTCGGCGTCGCCTCGCAGCGGGAAGGGCAGCACGCCGAGCCCACCCAGCCAGTGGTCGGAGTTGCGCACCGGCCCCGGCCAGACTCCCCGGGTCAGCCCGGCGACCGCCACCACGTCCCATTCCAGGCCCTTGGCGGCGTGCGCGGTGAGCACCTGCACGGCGCCCTCGACCACCTCCACCTCGCCGGGGCCAGGCCGCGCTCCTCGTCTCGGCGGCGGCCAGGTAGGCCAGGAACCCGGCGAGGGTGGCCCCCGGGGTCTCGCCGCTGAATCGGGCGGCGACGTCGCCCAGGGCGTCCAGGTGGCCCCGGGCCAGCCCGGCGTCGCCGGCGCCGTCCCGGCCGGCCCGGACCGCCACCTCCACGTCCAGGCCGATGGTCCGCTCGATGTCGGCGATCAGCTCCGGCAGGGTCTGGTCCAGCCGGTAGCGCAGCAGCGCCAGTTCCATCCCGTACGCGCGCAGCCGCGCGTAGCCCTCGGCCGAGTACGCCTGCGCCGGACCGAGGTCGGCCAGCGCCTCGACCAGCGTCGCCTCGTCCAGCACGTCCACCGCGATCTCCGGCCCGTCGTCGCCGGTGAGCCGGTGCCGCGCCCGCGCGATCGCCCGGGCGCGCCGGTGCAGCGCCACCAGGTCACGCGGCCCGATCCGCCAGCGCGCGCCCGTCAACAGCCGCAGCAGCGCCGCCCCGTCGGTCGGGTCGGCGAGCACCCGCAGGGTGCAGACCACGTCGCGGACCTCGGGAGTGTCCAGCAGGCCGCCCAGGCCGACCACCTCGACCGGCAGGCCGCGGGCCCGCAGCGCCGCCTCGATCGCCGGGATCTGGCTGCGCAGCCGGACCAGCACGGCGGTGGTGGGGCGCTGCGGCACCGGAATGTGCTCGGGCAGCGCCCCCGGCAGCCGGGCGGCGCCCCGCCAGGCGGCGAGCACGCTGTCGGCGATCCAGTCCGCCTCGTCGGCGTACGTCTCGAGCAGCGCGCAGTGCACGGTGCCGGCGGCGTGGCCGCCCGGGCTGCGGTGCGGGATCGGGTCCCGGACGCTCAGCGCCGCGCGCAGCTCGGGCACCCGGGCGCCGGCGGCGCGCAGCGGCAGGGAGAGCGCGTTGGCCACGCCGAGGATCTCCGGCCGGTTGCGCCAGCTCGTGGTGAGGCTCAACACCTCGGCCGGGGTGCCGTCGGCGCGGGCGAACTCCGTCGGGAACCGCTCCAGCGTGCCGGCGCTGGCCCCGCGCCAGCCGTAGATGGACTGGCACGGGTCGCCGACCGCGGTGACCGGGTGACCGCCACCGAACAGGGCGTTGAGCAGCACCACCTGGGCGTGGCTGGTGTCCTGGTACTCGTCGAGCAGCACCACCCGGAAGCGGTCCCGCTCGACCGCGCCCACCGCCGGGTGCTCGCGGGCCACCCGCGCCGCCCGGGCGAGCTGGTCGGCGAAGTCCATCGCCTCGAAGTCGTCCTTGCGCCGCGCGTACGCCCGCACCAGCGGGAGCAGCTTCAGCCGGGTCTGCTGGAACTGCAACGCCTTGCGCACGTCGGCGTAGACCCGGCCGGGGCGGGACTGCACGTCGGCGAAGAAGCGGCCGGTCCAGGCGGCCAGCTCGTCCGGGTCGACCAGGTGCTCGTCCAGCTCCCCGGCCAGCGCCAGCACCGCGTCGGTGATGGTGCTGGGCATCCGGTCGACCTCGGACATGTCGCCGTCGTAGTTGCGCACCAGCAGGTCGACCAACTGCCAGCGGGACGCCTCGGTGAGCAGCCGGGTGGTCGGCTCGTACCCGGCGCGCAGCCCGTGCTCGGTGACGATCCGGCCGGCGTACGAGTGGTAGGTGGAGACGGTCGGCTCGCCGGCGAGCGGGTCGTCCAGCGGGTCGCGCCCGCGCCGGCCCAGCCGCCGGACCAGCTGGTCGAGCCGGGTACGCACCCGGTGCGCCAGCTCACCGGCCGCCTTGCGGGTGAAGGTGAGGCCGAGGATCTGCTCGGGCCGGACGTACGAGTTGGCGACCAGCCAGACCACCCGGGCGGCCATCGTCTCGGTCTTGCCCGATCCGGCGCCCGCCACCACCAGGAGCGGTTCCACCGGCGCGGCGATGATCGCCGCCTGCTCCCGGGTCGGGGCCGGCAGCCGGAGCAGCTTCGCCAGCTCGACCGGGGTGTAGCGGGGCCCGGCATCGGCGGCCCGGGGCGCCGGGGCGGCGGTGCTGAACAGGGTCGGCTGGGTCACCGTTCCGCCTCCGCTCGCGCCTGCCTGGCTCGCAAGCTCACTCCTCGCGCTCCCGGTTCCGCCTCGGCTCGGGCCTGCCCGGCTCGCCCACTCCGCGCGGTCACGGGTCCTCCGGGGTGCGGGTCGTCGGGGGCTCGACGACCTGGCGCCCCTGCCCCGAGACCGGGCAGCTGGTGCGCACCGGGCAGACCCGGCACTTCGAGTTGGCGACCGCGGCGAAGGTGGCGGCGGCCATCGTATCGGCGGTGCGCCGGACCAGGGCGGTGGCCCAGCCGGCCTCCGGACCCTCCCCGGCGGCGGCCTGGGCCTGCTCCTTGGCGTCCTTCGCCCCCGTGCCGAGCTGCACCAGCGCGGCACCGCCGGACTCCTCGCCGAACTCGGCGAACGCCCCCGCCTCCACCGCCGCCTGGTACGCCCCGAGCTGCGGGTGCTCGGCCACCTCCCGCTCGGTGACCGCCGTCGACTTGCCGGTCTTCAGGTCGATCACCACGAGCCGGCCGTCGGCGTCGACCTCCAGCCGGTCGACCCGGCCGGTCAGCTCGACCGGGCGGCTCGGGTCGTCGAGGCGAACGGCGAACTCGTGCTCGATGGCGAGCAGCCGGCGCGGGTTGCCGGCGAGCCAGCGCAGCAGCTTGTCCACCATGGCCTCGGCGCGGGAGCGTTCCGGGCCGACCATCCACCGGGCGGCCAGCTCGATCGCGTCGAACCGGGCGGCGACGTACTCCAGCAGGGCGGTGCGGTCGGCGCTGGCGTCCTCGGCGAGCATCGCGGCGGCGTGCACCAGGTTGCCGACGCCCTGCGCGGCGCTGGCCGGGCCGCTGCCGCCGTGCCGTTCCAGCAGCCAGCGCAGGCTGCACCGCAGCGCGCTCTCCATCGCCGACGGGGTGACCCGGACCGGCTCGCCCTCGTCGACCAGCGGCCGGTCGTCGGAGAGGCCCCGCAG
>NZ_JAEVHN010000629.1:0-3524 GCF_016803375.1 Micromonospora sp. 4G55 | reverse complement strand
TGGTCGCCGGCTCGGTGGCAGCGGCCACGACAGCCGCCGACCGCTGTTCCCGGTCCGCCCGCCAGCGTCGTACGGTCTCGTCGACGTTGACCGGCCGGACCACCACCCGCGGGCCGGTCGGGGTACGCAGCCAGGCCACGATCTCGGTGTTCAGCGCGGCCACGTACGCCCGGACGGACTCCTCGGTGGGCAGGTCACGGACCTCGTCGGGGACCTGCTCGACCCGGCGGCGCAGTTGCAGCGGCGTCGGCAGCAGCAGATCGCTGGGCAGGGCCTCCCGCTCCAGGAAACTCTTGATCCACCACGACTCGTCGTAGGGGGCGCCGCGGCCCGGGATCGGCTTGCCCATGCCGGGCAGGTTGTCGAAGTCGCCGCGCTCTATGGCGGTGCGGATCTGCGCCTCGACCGCCGCTTCCCACGCGTTGCTCACGTCGCCCACCTCCCCGAACCACCGTATTCGCCGTACCGCCGAGGTCCAGCGCCCCGGCGCGGCCGGGCATTCCCCGCCGGCGGTGGTGGCGGCGGCCGGGGCGTAGATTCCCGGCAGGGTCGACGCGGGTCGGAGGAGGGCAGCGTGCGGGACTGGCTGATCGGGCTCGGGGTGGCGGTGGCCTGCCTGCTGGCAAGTTGGGCGCTGCTGGTGCTGCTGGCTCGGCGGCTGCCGCCGGGCATCCTGCGGGATCTGGCCGCGTTCATCCCCGACTGTCTGACCACGGTGCGACGGCTGCGCGCCGACCCCCGGGTCCCCCGCAAGGCGAAGATCGCCATCGTGGTGGCGGGCCTCTGGCTGGCCAGTCCGATCGACCTGATCCCGGAGTTCCTGCCGGTGATCGGCCCGTTGGACGACATCGTCGTGGTCGCGCTCGCGCTCCGCTACGCGGGCCGGCAGGTGCCGCGTGAGGTGCTGCTCGCCGCCTGGCCCGGGGAGCCGCGCCTGCTGCTGCGGCTGCTCGGCCCGCCCGCCACGCCGCCGGAGTGAGCCCCGTCGCGACGGTCAGTCCCGCCGGCGCACGTGGCGGTGCCCGTCGCCCGGGTACGGCGGCCGGGCGGGCAGCACCTCCACGAACGCGTACCCGCTCTTCTCCGCCACCCGGCAGGACGCCGGGTTGTCGACCTCGTGCAGCAGCTCCAGCCGGGTCAGTCCGGTGGCGGCGAAGCGGGTGAACGCCCAGCGGCTCACCGCGTCCACCGCGCGGGGTGCCACCCCGCGGCCCCGGGCCGCCGCGGCCGTCCAGTAGCCCACCTCGGCGTCCGGGCGTCCCGGCGTGACGTCCTTGAGGACCACGCAGGCGACGAGCCGCTGCCCGCCGTCGACCGGGTCCGTCTCGCAGACGGCGAAGCAGAAGCGCCGCCCGGCCGCCCAGCCCTGCCGGTGCCGGGCCACCCAGCGACGGGCATCGGCGACGGTGCGCACCGGGCGCCGGCTGCGCGCCCGCAGTTCCGGATCGCGGTAGATCTCCAGCAACGCCTCGACGTCGTCGTCGCGCCACGGGCGCAGGACCAGCTCGACGGCGGACGTGGTGGCGGGCACCCGCAGGACGACGGACATCACAGCAGTGTCACCGCTGAACGGGCCGGCGCAAAGCTGCGGTGCGCACGGCGCAGCGGTTCCCGGCGTAGGGTCGCCGGTGGGCACGGGGAGGGCGGTGCGGCGATGGTCACGGTGGGCGCGCTGGTGGGAATCGGTCTGGTGGCGCTCGGCCTGGTGCTGACGCCCGGGCCGAACATGGTCTACCTGGTGTCCCGGTCGGTGACCCAGGGCCGCCGCGCCGGGCTGGTCTCCCTGCTCGGGGTGGCGGTCGGTTTCCTGGTCTACCTGGCCGCCGCGGTGGCCGGCATCGCCACGGTCTTCGTGCTGGTGCCGCCGCTGTACACGGCGGTGAAGCTGGCCGGCGCGGCGTACCTGCTGTGGCTGGCCTGGCGGACGCTGCGCCCGGGCGGGCGATCGGCGTTCACCCCGACGCCGCTGCCGCCGGACCGGCCGCGCCGGCTGTTCACCATGGGCCTGGTCACCAACCTGCTCAACCCGAAGATCGCCATCCTGTACGTGTCGCTGCTGCCGCAGTTCGTCGACCCGGCGCGCGGCCACGTGGCGGTGCAGAGCCTGCTGCTCGGGCTGACCCAGATCGTGATCGCGCTGACGGTCAACGCGCTGATCGTGCTGACCGCCGGTTCGGTGTCGGCGTTCCTGGTCCGCCGGCCGGGTTGGGCGCGGGCGCAGCGGTACGTGATGGGCACCGTGCTGGCCGGCCTCGCGGTACGCATCGCCGCCGACCGCTCCCGGGCCGCCGTCGCCACCGGCTGACCCGTCCCGGCCGCCAGGTCGGCCCTGAACCTCAGAGGGCGTCGGGTCGGCGCAGCGCCGGATGCCGCTCGCCGGGCCACGCGTGCCAGGTCGGGGCGTCCTCGCGCAGCGTGGTGTCGATGCGCAGCCGCGCCCACTCGTCCAGCTCCGGCAGGTCGTCCGGGGCGAACCAGCCCACCTCGGTCGACTCGTCGCCGTCGGCGCGGGGCTCGCCGCCCACCGGCGCGCAGCGGAACCACACGTTCAGGTACTCGCAGACGTCGCCGTTGGGATAGACCACCGGGTGGGTGGCTATGCCGCCGACCCGCTCGACCCGGACCCGCACGCCGGTCTCCTCGAAGACCTCCCGCACCACCGCGTCGGCCGGCTGCTCGCCCGGGTCCACGATGCCGGCGGGCACCGACCAGCGGCCGTTGTCGCCCCGCCGGGCCAGCAGCACCCGCCCGGCGCGTCGCGCACCACGCCGCTGACCCCGGGCAGCAGGAGCAGATCGTGGCCGATGTGGGCGCGCAGCCTGGTCACGTACGCGGGGACGGGCACCGGCACACGCTAGCCGGTGGCGTCGCGGTGCCGGCGGACCATCCCGGCGGCCAGCGGCGCCCCGTCCAGGTCACCCGCGGCGATCCGGCCGGCGACGGTACGGCGCACCATCCGGTCGGCCAGCGCGGGCGCGTGCCGGGCAAGGGCCATCTCCAGCCGGCCCCGGGTCGTGGTGGCCACGTCCCGGGGCGCCCGGCGGGCGGTGGCCGCCCGCAGGATCGCCGCCACCACTCCCTCGACGGGTTCCATCCGGGACACCCCGCCCAGCGACAGACCGGCCTCGGCGGTGCTCTCGTGGATCGGTGAGGCGACCATGCTCGGGTAGACGACGCTGACGCCGACGTGGGTGCCGACCTCGTGGCGCAGCGCGTCGGCGTAGGCGACCAGCGCCCGCTTGCTCACCCCGTACGCGGCGGCGAGGGGCAGCGGCAGCACCGCCATCCGGCTGGCCACGAAGATCACCCGGCCGCGGGCGGCGACCAGGTCGGGCAGCGCGGCGGCGGTGGTCCGCCAGGCGGCGAGCAGGTTCACCTCCAACTGCTGCCGGACAATCTCGTCGGGCGGCAGTTCCGCCGGGGCGGGGCCGCCGACGCCGGCGTTGTTGACCAGCAGATCCAGCCCGCCGAGGCGGTCGACGGCGGCGCGTACGGCGGGCGGGACGGCGGCCGGGTCGGTCAGG
>NZ_JAEVHN010000628.1:0-3542 GCF_016803375.1 Micromonospora sp. 4G55 | reverse complement strand
GAGCGTCGGGCCGCCGGTGAGGGCGCGGATCGCGGCCGGCAGCACGGCACCGGCCGGGCGCCCGGGTTCGCCGAGGGCCAGCACCACGTCGACGTCCGCCTCACCGGCGACGGTCAGCAGGCTCACCGGTCCGGCCGGGGTGTCGGCCACCCGCAGCGTCCGGGGGTCGCCGCCGTACCGGTGCAGACCGATCAGCCGCCGCCCCTGCCAGGGACCCTGCCGCGGCTCGCACCAGCCCTCCTGGAAGGGCGCCGCCCAGCCGGTCAGCACCGACAGGGCGCTGGCCAGCACCAGCGCCGTGTCCGGGGTGACCGTGATCGGCATCTGCTGGATCTGCCCGTCGGTGTGGGTGGCCGCCCAGCGGTCCAGCACAGGCTGGTCCACGGCCCGGTCGCCGGTCAGCTCACCCCGCATCGACGCCGGGACCGCGCGCAGCCAGGCCGGGTTCAGTCGCAGCTCGCGCCGGGCCCAGAAGCCCAGCGCCAGCCGGGTGGTGGGGGAGGTGGCCAGGTCGTAGGGGGTGGCGTCGGGGGCGACGGCGGACAGCTCGTCGCGGGCCGGACCGGCCGCGTGCCGGGCGAGCAGGGCCAGCAGCGGGTACGCCCCGGCGCCGGACAGGACGGTCTGCCGGTCGTCGATCAGGGCGGCCCAGCGGGCGGTGAGGGCGTTGGCGGGCGTGCTGCTCATGCCGTGGCACCGTACCGGCCGGGCGGCGCGCCGTGGGGGCTCCGCCCGGCTCGGGCCGGCGGGTGTGACAGCGTGGTCGGGTGGACAACGTCGACCTGGCCGTCGTCGGCGGTGGCGGCGCCGGTTCCCTGCTCCTCGCCGCGCTGGACCGGCACGACCTGCGTGAGCTGCGGATCGCCGTGGTGGACCCGGTGCGCAAGCGCGGCCAGGACCGCACCTGGGCGTTCTGGAGTACGCCCGGCACCGACCTGGAGCCGATGCTCAGCGCGAGCTGGCGGGAGGTCGAGGTGACCACGCCGGCCGGTCGGCGCCGGCTCGACCTCGCCCCGCTGCGGTACGCGATGCTGCGCTCCGCCCCGGTCTACGAGCGGGCCGCCGAGGCGGAGCGGCGCCTCGGCGCCACCCGGGTCGACGCGGCGGTCGGCGCCCTCGACGACGACGGCGGGTCGGTGACCGTCCGGGACGCCGACGGCGCGGCGCTGCTGCAAGCTCGGTGGGTGCTGGACTCCCGCCCCCGGCCACCCCGGCGGGCGGGGCGGACGAGCTGGTTGCAGCACTTCCGGGGCTGGTGGCTGGAGTCGCCCGGGCCGGTGTTCGACCCGGGCCGGGCGGTGCTGATGGACTTCCGCACCCCGCAGCCGGCGCGGGGCGTCTCCTTCGGCTACGTGCTGCCGGTCAGCGACCGGTACGCCCTGGTCGAGTACACCGAGTTCTCCCCGCGACGGCTGACCGACGCCGGCTACGACGCCGCGCTGCGTGGCTACGCCGACCTGCTCGGCCTCGACCTGACCGCGCTGAGGGTGCGGCAGGTGGAGGACGGGGTGATCCCGATGACCGACGCCCCGTTCGAGGGCCGGCCGTCGCCGCGGGTGGTGCGGCTGGGCACCGCCGGCGGGGCCACCCGGCCGTCGACCGGGTTCACCTTCTCCGCCATGCACCGGCAGGCCGACGACGTGGCCCGGGCGCTGGCCGCCGGCCGGGCCCCCGTGCCCCGGCCGGCGTACCCGCGTCGGCACCGGTGGATGGACGCCGTCGCGCTGCGGGCGCTGGACCGCGGGGCGGTCGGCGGCCCGGAGTTCTTCGACCGGCTCTTCGACCGCAACCCGGCGCAGCGGGTGCTGCGTTTCCTCGACGGTGCCACCACCCCGGCGGAGGACCTGGCGGTGATGCGGTCCAGTCCGCTGTTGCCGATGACCTCGGCGGTGGTCGGTGACGCCGTCGGCCGGCTGCGCGCCCGGCTGCGCCCCGGGCCGGCCCCCGCGCCCGTCGGCGTGGCCCCGGATCGGGCGGGTCAGGCCGGCTCGTAGGTCGCCACGAGCACCCCCGTGGTGGTGGTGACGCTCTCGACCAGCGTCAGCCGGGCCGGGTGCCCGCCGTCGGGGAACAGCCGCCGCCCGGTGCCGAGCACCAGCGGGTGGACGACCAGCACGTACGCGTCGATCAGCCCGTGCGGGGCCAGCGACCGCACCAGCTCGCCGCTGCCGAGCACGGCGATGTCCGGGCCGTCCTGCCGCCGCAGCGCGGCGACCGCCGCGACGGCGTCCCCGTCGAGCAGCACCGAGTTCGCCCACGGCAGCGGCGCGGTCAGGGTGGTGGAGGCGACGTACTTGGTGAGTCGGTCGAGCACCGGGGTGAACGGGTTGTCGGTCTGGTGCGGCCAGAAGCCGGCGAGGTCCTGGTAGGTGCGGCGACCGAGCAGCAGCGCGCCGGTGGACGCCATGCCCCGGCCCATCTTCTCGCCCAGCACCGGATCGGTGTAGGGCACCGCCCAACCGCCCCGGTCGAAGCCGTCGCGGGTGTCCTCGTCCGGGCGTCCGGGCGCCTGCATCACGCCGTCCAGGCTGAGGTTGTTGGTCATGACGATGCGTCTCATGCCGGTCCTCGCGGGTCACGGCCGGCCCGATGCTGGCCCCTCACCTTCCAGACGAACGGCGGTCGGCGGTTTCGACACCGTCAGCCGGCGTAGCCCGTCGACCTCGCCGAGCAGCGCGGCGTACCTCCGCGCGGTGTGAGAGCCGGCGGCGGCGCGGCGCGCCGGGACGCCCGCGCCGACCGGCTGCGGGCGGCACCGGTAGGTTCGGCGCCATGGCGGAGGCGGCGGACGGCAGGGTCGTGGAGATCTGGACCGACGGGGCGTGCAGCGGCAACCCCGGCCCGGGCGGCTGGGGCGCGCTGCTGCGCTACGGCAGCCACGAGCGGGAGCTGTGCGGCGGCGAGGCGACGCCGACCACCAACAACCGGATGGAGCTGACCGCGGCCATCCGGGCGCTGGAGAGCCTGACCCGGCCGGTCACCGTGCGGCTGCACACCGACAGCACCTACGTGCGCAACGGCATCACCGGGTGGCTGGCGTCGTGGAAGCGCAACGGCTGGCTCACGGCGGCCAAGCAGCCGGTCAAGAACGCCGACCTGTGGCAGCAGCTGGAGGCGGCCTGCGCCCGGCACGACGTGACCTGGCTGTGGGTCAAGGGGCACAACGGCCACCCGGAGAACGAGCGGGCGGACGCGCTGGCCAACAAGGGGATGACCGAGGCCCGGGCGGCGGCGCCGCTCAGCGCTTCAGCAGGCGCCCGCGCAGGGCAGTGACCAGGGCGTCGTCGACGCCGAGCGGGTTGAGGGCGTAGCCGCGTACCGAGCCGTGCGCGGCGGTCGGGGTCGGCCAGGAAGAGCTCGATGATCCGCGCGGACGTCTCGCGCCGTCCCGCTACGTCGTCGGGCCCGGCCGGACGCCGCCGACCGGGCCCGACCCGGGTCGGGGTGCCGTCACCGCTCGGTGGGGGGATTGACCGCTTCTTCCTGGGAGGGGTCGGCCGTGCCGGATACCGCGTCCACGTCGTAGCCGGCACGGCTGGTCT
>NZ_JAEVHN010000627.1:0-3546 GCF_016803375.1 Micromonospora sp. 4G55 | reverse complement strand
CGCGTGGGGTTGGGGCGACGAGGAGGCAGGGTGACACGGCGCAGGCTGGGTTTCTGGCAACGTTTCGCCGTGGCGCTGGTCAAGCCCGTGATGCTGGTCGTGGGGTACGGCCGGCAGCGCGCCCCGCAGCCGGCTCTTCGCCGCGCCCAGGCGCTTCACCGGCACCACCACGGTCCACCGCCTCTGACCCACGCGACAATCCTGCCAGCGTCGACGGTGGTACCCGCACTGGCCGTACCCGGGGCGAGCAGGCATGATTTCCGCTGCGGGCCGCACCGGTGGGTGCGGCGCGTGGGGTTGGGGCGACGAGGAGGCAGGGTGACACGGCGCAGGCTGGGTTTCTGGCAACGTTTCGCCGTGGCGCTGGTCAAGCCCGTGATGCTGGTCTGGACCCGGCGCACCTGGCGCGGCGCCGCGCAGTTGCGTCGCGACGGCGGCATCATCATCGTGCCCAACCACCTCTCGCACGCCGACCCGCTGGTCTCGGCGCACTTCATCTACGAGGCCGGCCGTTGGCCGCAGTACCTCGGCAAGGCCAGCGTCTTCCGGGTGCCGATGATCGGGTGGATCCTGCACCGCTGCCGGCAGATCCCGGTGGAACGCGGCACCGCCGACGCGGTCAAGTCGCTGGACAAGCTGATCGCCGCGCTCGACGCCGACGGCGCGGTGGTGATCTACCCGGAGGGCACCATCACCCGCGAGCCGGAGCTGTGGCCGATGAAGGGCAAGACCGGGGCGGCCCGGCTGGCGCTGGCCACCGGCGCGCCGGTGATCCCGCTGGCGATGTGGGGCCCGGAGAAGCTGTTCGACCCGCGGACCACCCGCTTCGGCCTGCGGCCCCGCACCCCGGTGACCGTGGTCGCCGGCGAGCCGGTCGACCTGAGCCGGTGGGCGGGCGCCACCCCGAGCCGGGCGGTGCTGGAAGAGATGACCGACGAGATCATGTTGAGCCTGCGCGACCTGCTCGCCGACATCCGGGGTGGCACGCCGCCCCCGCTGTGGGAACGTCCCGCCCGTCCGCGTACTCCCGAGGTGACCGAATGAGCGAGCGGATCGACCAGCTCAGTGTGGTGGCGCCGCGCGCCGCCGATCGTGTGGAGGCGAGGGCATGAGCGGCCACGTGGCGGTGCTGGGGGCCGGGTCCTGGGGGACCGCCTTCGCCAAGATCCTCGCCGACGCCGGTCGGGACGTGACGATCTGGGCCCGCCGGGAGTCGGTCGCCGACGCCATCCGGGTCCACCGGCGCAACCCGGACTACCTGCCCGACCTGCGGCTGCCCGAGCGGGTCACGGCGACCGGCGAGGCGGC
Source organism: Micromonospora sp. 4G55 (assembly GCF_016803375.1). Classification (NCBI taxonomy): domain Bacteria; kingdom Bacillati; phylum Actinomycetota; class Actinomycetes; order Micromonosporales; family Micromonosporaceae; genus Micromonospora; species Micromonospora sp. 4G55. Next base: position 2,238 of record NZ_JAEVHN010000627.1, on the reverse strand, counting down.
CAAGGCGATCTCCGGCGCCGAGCTGGTGGTGCTCTCGGTACCGTCGCAGACGCTGCGCGGCAACCTCGCCGACTGGGCCGGCCACCTCGCCCCGGACTCGACCCTGGTCTCCCTGATGAAGGGCATCGAGCTGGGCACCACCCGGCGGATGAGCGAGGTGATCGTCGAGACCGCCGGGGTCAGCCCGGACCGGGTGGTGGTGGTCTCCGGCCCCAACCTGGCCCCCGAGATCGCCGCCGAGCAGCCCGCCGCGACCGTGGTCGCCGGCACCGACGCCCGCCGCGCCGCGCTGGTGCAGTCCTCCATCCGGACCCCGTACTTCCGCCCGTACACCAACGACGACGTGATCGGCTGCGAGCTGGGCGGGGCGGTCAAGAACGTGATCGCCCTGGCGTACGGGATCGCCACCGCGATGGGCTTCGGCGACAACACCCGGGCGATGCTGATGACCCGCGGGCTCGCCGAGACCGCCCGGCTGGGCGTCGCGCTCGGCGCCGACCCGATCACCTTCGCCGGCCTCGCCGGCATGGGTGACCTGGTCGCCTCCTGCTCCTCGCCGCTGGCCCGCAACCGCACCTTCGGCGAGCACCTCGGCCGGGGGGAGACGCTGGAGCAGGCGCAGGCGGCGACCCGGCAGACCGCCGAGGGCGTGAAGAGCTGCCTGGCCATCCGGGACCTGGCCCGGGCGCACGGGGTGGAGATGCCGATCACCGAGCAGATCGAGCGGATCTGCCACGAGGGCATGGACCCCCGGCTCGCCGTGGACGCCCTGATGAGCCGCACCGCCAAGCCCGAGTCGTACGAATGAGCGCCGCCGAGCCGCAGTGGCGGGACGGCACCCGCTGCGTCCGGGCGGGCTGCCGGAGCCTGTGCCCGGCGACCCGTTCCTGCCCGGGCCGGTCTTCGCCGCGCCGTACCACCTCGACCCCTGGGCGGGGCCGGCCGCCGCGGCGAACGGCTACGGCCGGCCGGACAACCCCACCCGAAGGCTGCTGGAGTCGGCCATCGGCGAGCTGGAGGGGGGCGACTGCCGGGTCTTCGCCAGCGGTCAGGCCGCCATCACCGGGCTGCTGCTGGCCGTCCTGCGACCCGGGGACACCGTGCTCCTCCCCGCCGACGGGTACTTCCCGGTGCGCGCCTTCGCCACCGCCACACTGGAGGGGATGGGGGTACGGGTCGGATTCGTGCCGACCGTCGGGCCGTACCCGTCGTTCGAGGGCGTCCGGCTGCTGATGCTGGAGACCCCGGCGAACCCCGGCCTGGACGTGGTCGACGTGGCCGCGCTGGCGCGGGAGGCGCACGCCGCCGGCACCCTGCTGGTGGTCGACAACACCACCGCCACCCCGCTCGGGCAACGCCCGCTGGACCTCGGCGCCGACCTGGTGGTCGCCTCCGGCACGAAGGCGCTGACCGGGCACTCCGACCTGCTGCTGGGCTACGTGGCGACCCGCTCGGCGGAGCTGCTGGAGACGCTGACCGCCTGGCGCACCACCACCGGCGCGGTGCCCGGGGCCTTCGACGCCTGGCTGGCGCACCGGTCGCTGGGCACCCTCGATCTGCGACTGGCCCGGCAGTCCGCCAACGCGGCGGCGGTGGTCGAGCTGCTCGCCGGGCGCGCCGACGTGACCGGCCTGCGCTGGCCCGGGCGGCCGGAGGACCCGGCGTACCCGGTGGCCTCCGCGCAGATGCGGCGGATGCCCGGCGTGGTCTCCTTCGACCTCGGCGACGCCGACCGGGTGAGCCGGTTCGTCGAGGCCGCCCGGCTGGTCGCCGCCGCGACCTCCTTCGGTGGCCTGCACACCACCGCCGACCGGCGGGCGCAGTGGGGCGACGACACCGCGCCGGGCTTCGTCCGGCTCTCCTGCGGGGTGGAGGACACCGCCGACCTGGTCGCCGACATCGCCGCGGCGCTGGACGCCGCCGGGCCGGTCCGTCCGCTATCGTGATCCCGGCCCGTGCGGGCCCCGACCCGAGGAGGTGAGTCCGATCCGCCAGTCAGCAGGAACGGCGCTCCCCTCCGAGTCCCCGTCGCACCGCTAGGCGACGGCCGGGAGCGCCGACGAGCGTTCCCGAAAGGCATCCCATGGCACCGACCGCGTTCTTCGTCGACCGTCCCGCCCTCGTCTCGCGGCTGCGCGCCGCCGGCTGCGTCTACGCCGAGGACGAGGCGGAACTGCTCCTCGCCGCCGCCGACTCCGCCGAGACGCTGACCGCGCTCGCCGACCGCCGGGTCGCCGG
>NZ_JAEVHN010000626.1:0-3554 GCF_016803375.1 Micromonospora sp. 4G55 | reverse complement strand
GGCTGCACCGCCACCTACCGGGTCACCGCCCAGTGGTCCGGCGGCTTCCAGGGTGAGGTGGAGGTGACCGCCGGCGCCACCGCGGTCAAGGGCTGGACCGTGACCTGGACGTTCGCCGGCGGCCAGCAGGTCAGCCAGGCGTGGAACGCGACGGTGACGAGCAGCGGGTCCACCGTCACCGCCCGGAACGTGAGCTACAACGGGTCACTGGCCGCCGGGGCGAAGACGTCCTTCGGCTTCCTCGTCTCCGGCAGTGCGGCGAACCCGACCCCGACCTGCACCGCGACGCTCTGATCCGCCGACGGCCGTGACCCGGCAACCAGCCGGGTCACGGCCGCACGGTCGCCGACCGCGTCGACGGCGGCGCCGCGAACCCGGCCGCCGTCAGCCACCCCGCAGCGCCCGGTTGAGCCGGGCCTCGAAGTCCTCCGGCAGCGTGCCGTCCCCCTCCAGGGCGGTCCGAACACCCTCCCGGAACACCCGGCTGAACTGGAAGTAGTGCGGCACCCGGGGCCGTACCCGGGCCTCCCGGACCGCCTCGCCGAGCAGCGCGAGGTACGGGAACCGCTGCCGCAGCGCCGCGTCGGCGTAGACGTCCGTACGGGTCGGGGCGAAGCCGCCCACCGTGAACAGCGTGCGCTGGGCCTCCTCCCGGGTCAGGAACTCGATCAGCGCCTGGGCGGCGCGCGGCTGCCGGCTCTGCTTGGCGATGGCGAGGTTCTGGCCGCCCAGCGCCGACGGGCCGGGCAGGCGCGTCACCTCGAACGGCACCCGGTGCCCCGGCGTGTCGGTGGCGGCCAGCGACCGGTAGTTCACCGGCCAGTTGCGCATGAACAGCGCCCGGCCCTCCTGGAAGTCCCGCAGGCTGCGCGCCTCGTCGCCGGGGACGGTGAAGGCGTCGCCCACCAGCAGGCCGTCGCGCCGGGCCGCGGCGACGTCACGCAGCCGGCGTTCCCACCGCTCCCGCTGGAAGACCACCCGGTTCTCGGTCTCGTCGACGAGCTGGTCGACGCCGCCGGCCCAGAGCAGTTCCATCCCGTTGACGGTCAGCCCCTCGTACGGGCCGAACTGCCCGACGTACCCGGCGGCGGGGCGTTGGGTCGCGCCGCCCGCGCCGGTCAGCGCCGCGCTCCGGTCGATGATGGCGTCCCAGTCGAAGCGGGGCGCCTCGCCCGGGGCGGCCGGCGCCCCGCCGGTCACCAGGTCCGACCGGTAGAAGAGCAGGCCGGCGTCGGTGTTGAAGGGCAGCGCCCAGAGCGAGCCCCGGTAGCGGCAGCTGTCCAGCGCCTCCGGCACGAACGCGTCGAGGTGCCCGGGGGCCAGCCGCGCCTCGTCGATCGGGCGCAGGTACCCGGCGGCGGCGAACTCCGCGGTGAAGGTGACGTCGAGGTTGTAGATGTCCACGGCGTCGTCCGGGTCGTCGCCGCCCGCCGCCTGCGCCTGGGCGATCCCCACCATCTCGCTGTGCTGCTGGTCGGTGGTGACCGGGGCCTCGCGGATCCGGGCCGGGCTCTGCGGGTGCAGCACGTTCCAGAGCTTGACCAGTTCCTTTCGCGGCCCGCCGGAACTGGTGTCCTTGCCGCTGAGGATCACCAGCTCGCCGCGCTCCAGCGGCTCCTCCCGGGTGGCGACGTACCAGCCCAGCGTGGCGACGACACCGACCACCGTGCCGACGACCACCCCGAGCAGGAAGGACGCCGGCACCCGGCGCCGGCGACGAGGAGTCCCGGACGCACCGCGCGGCTTCCGGTCGGTCACTGGCCGGCCCCCTTCTCCCAGAGTTGACGGAACAGCCCGGTCAGCGCCCGGTCCACGGTGCTCGCCTCGGCCTGCAGGCACTGCCCGCCGCTGGCCCGGGCCGTCTGCCGCAGGGTGCGGGTCCGCACCCGATCGTCGCAGCTCGCCTCGCCGACGGCGATCACGTAGAGGCGTACCGGGGGGTCGCCCTCGACCCGGGGCACCAGGCCGTCGCTGGCGGTGTCCCGCCCGTCGGTGAGAACCACGACGGCCCGCAGGTGCTCGTCCCCGCCGCCCAGCCGGCGCACCTCGCCGATCGCGGCGTCGATGGTCCGGTACAGCGGCGTGTCCCCCGCCGGCACGGTCCGCCGCAGGCGGGCGACCAGCGCCTCGTCCCGCGCCCGGTCGGCCCCCCGACCTCCCGCAGCCGCCCGGCGTTCCCCCGGTAGCGGTGGAGAACGCCCACACCCCGACCTCGTCCCGGCCGCCGAGGCGGCGCAGCGAGGCGGCGATGCCGTCCACCGCCACGTCGAACCGGGTGCCCCGGCCCGCCTCCGCCAGCATCGAGCCGGACGTGTCCAGCGCCAACAGCACCCGGGCCGCCGCCGGGCCTCCCGGTAGCGCTGGTCGGCGGTGTTCAGCGCGAGCGCGTCGGAGCCGTCGACGAGTTCCCACTGCGGATTGTCCAGCAGCCAGCCCGGCAGCACGCCGTTCTCCTCGGTCAGCGCCGGGCCGGTCCCGTCCCGGCCGGGCACCCGGAAGCCCCGGGCCAGCAGCTCGTCCCGCCCCGGCCCGGTCAACCAGCGGCGCAGGTCATCCGCGGCGGCCCGGGCGGCGGGGCTCTGCACGGAGTCCGGCCAGCGCAGGAGGACCAGGCGGTGGTCCACCCCGGGGGTCAGCTCCGGATAGAAGGCCACCAGCGCCCGGCCCGACGCGGGACGGCCGCGCTCGACGCAGCCGTCGCCGAGCCGCTCGCCGAGGTTGAACTGGACCAGCGCCTGCTCGGTGGTGACCACCGCGGGCGGCGCCGGGGCGGAAGGGTCGGCGGCGAGCTGCCGCTGCCGGCACAGCACGGCGGCGAGGCTGCCCAGCGGGAAGCCGCGCTCGTCCTGGGCGGCCTCCAGACGCTGCTCGACCTGCTGGCGGATCCACGCCGTGTCGGGCGCGCCGTCGTACAGCGCCACGTCGACCATCCGGGCCTCGGGGGACACCGCCGGATCGGGGCGGACGACCTGCCAGCCGGTGCCGGTGACCCGCCGGCCCGAGGCGGTGACCGTCGGCTCCTCCCCCGGGGCCCGGCTGGCCTTGGCGAACAGCTCGGGCCAGGACAGCGAACGCTGCCGGTCGGCGTCGTCGCGGGCGGGATCGACGAGGGCGCGCGGCACCGCCAGCACCAGCGGCGAGCGGGCCACCGTCAGGTAGTCCCGGACGGTGGTCAGGTTCAACACCTGCTGCGACGGCATCTCGGCGCCCGGGAACCAGGCGTCCGGGCGCGGCCCGACGTCGGCCGGGTACCAGCCCGGCGTCCCCGGGTCCCCCTCGGTCGCCGGCCGGCCGGCGGACTCCGACCAGCCGAGCTGGAGACCCTGGGCCACCTCGCGCGGCGCGGCGGGATAGACGAAGACGTTGGTCGTCCGGCAGCCCCCGGCACGGGCGGCGGTCCACGACTCGTACGCGGCGGCCACCGCCTGGTAGGTCACCAGGTCGTCCGGGGCGGCGGCGACCCGCAGCTCGACCGGCCCGGCGCAGCCGCCCAGCGGCTCGGGCACGGCGGCGAGGCCGACCGCCAGCACCGCCACCAGGAGCGCCGCCACCCG
>NZ_JAEVHN010000625.1:0-3577 GCF_016803375.1 Micromonospora sp. 4G55 | reverse complement strand
ACCAGGCGGTCCAGCTCGGCCCGCTGGTCGGCGCGGGCGCGGTCGGCGCAGACCGCCTCCCAAGCGTTGCCGCGCGCGGTGCGCACCCGACCCTCACCGACCACGGCGCGTTCCAGGGTGTGCACCACCCCGACGGCCAGCGAGGCGACGGTGCGGGAAAGGGTGGTCAATCCGATGGCGGTGGAGTTCGGCCCGGTCGTGCTCATGAGGTCACCCCGCAGGAGGAGTTCGACGTCTCGGCAGGCGCGTCATCGAGTCTGCCCGATGGACAGGCTGCCCGGCTCACGTTTCACGGTGGTGACGGGCGAATCAACTGTCCGTCGGAGCGAACGTCCTGCATAGGGCCGTTCATCCTTGAGCTGCGTCACAGCATCGACGGGCGTCGTGATGGTGCGCGGGCGCGGCTGCCGTGCTCTCATGGTCCATGGGCCACGGTGGATGCTCGCGCGACGACCCGGAGCAGGGCGGGCAGGCCGGTCGATGGACATCGTGGCGCTGCGTGACATCGCGTTCACCGGAAGTCGGCCATCATGCCACAGCCCATTTCGTGAGGAGCGCCATACCCCCGGCACCCGGCATCACCTGGCGCCCCCTAGCATCGGCCCATGACACCCGGAGAGGGGAGTCCGTTGGTGACTGCTGAGCATGCGCACGCGGAGGGGGACGAGGCCGGTTCGGCGGCGTCCGGAAGCGTGCTCGACGAGATCCTGGCCGGCGTCCGGGAGGACGTGGCGCGGCGGCAGGAGCAGGTTCCGCTGGAGCGGATCCGCGAGCTGGCCGCCGCCGCACCGCCGCCGCTGGACGCGTACGCGGCCCTGCGCCGGCCCGGGGTGGCCGTGATCGCCGAGGTCAAGCGTTCCTCGCCGTCCAAGGGCCGGCTGGCCGAGATCGCCGACCCGGCCGACCTGGCCGGGCAGTACGCCTCCGGCGGCGCGCGGGCGATCAGCGTGCTGACCGAGGGGCGCTGGTTCGGCGGCTCGCTGGACGACCTGGCCGCCGTCCGGGCCGCCGTCCGGGTCCCGGTCCTGCGCAAGGACTTCGTGGTCTCCAGCTACCAGGTGCACGAGGCGCGCGCGCACGGCGCCGACCTGGTGCTGCTGATCGTCGCCGCCCTCGAACAGAACGTGCTGATGGGTCTGCTGGAGCGGATCGAGTCGCTCGGCATGACCGCCCTGGTCGAGGTGCACGACGAGGAGGAGGCCGACCGCGCCCTGGAGGCCGGCGCGCAGGTGATCGGGGTCAACGCCCGCGACCTGCGTACCCTGGAGGTCGACCGGTCGGTCTTCGAGCGGATCGCGCCCGGCCTGCCCAGCAGCGTCGTCAAGATCGCCGAATCCGGCGTGCGTGGCCCGCACGACCTCATCCGGTACGCCTCGGCCGGCGCCGACGCCGTGCTGGTGGGCGAGGGCCTGGTCACCCAGAAGAGCCCCCGCGAGGCGGTCGCCGAGCTGGTCAACGCCGGCAACCACCCGGCCACACCCCGCCCGGTGCGCTGAGCCCGCGCCCGGGAGACGTCAGCAGCGAAAGGACACCGCGATGAGCGCCAACGCCTCGGCCCCGGCCGGTCAGCTTCCCGACGCCGCCGGTCACTTCGGCCGCTTCGGCGGCCGGTTCGTGCCGGAGGCGCTGGTCGCGGCGCTGGACGAGCTGGACGCCGCGTACCGCAAGGCGATGACCGACGAGGCGTTCCTCGCCGAGTTCGATGCCCTGCTGCGCGACTACGCCGGCACCCCGTCGCTGCTGTACTCCGCCGAGCGGTTCTCCGCCAAGGTGGGCGCCCGGGTGCTGCTCAAGCGGGAGGACCTCAACCACACCGGGGCGCACAAGGTGCGCAACGTGCTGGGACAGGCGCTGCTCACCAGGCGGATGGGCAAGAAGCGGGTGATCGCCGAGACCGGCGCCGGCCAGCACGGCGTGGCCACCGCCACCGCCGCCGCCCTGTTCGACCTCGAGTGCGTGGTCTACATGGGCGAGGTCGACACCCAGCGGCAGGCGCTCAACGTGGCCCGGATGCGGATGCTCGGCGCCACCGTCGTCCCGGTCACCACCGGCTCGCGCACCCTCAAGGACGCGATGAACGAGGCCATGCGGGACTGGGTGGCCAACGTCGACGACACCCACTACCTGATCGGCACCGCCGCCGGCCCGCACCCGTTTCCGGAGATGGTCCGGGACTTCGTCCGGGGCATCGGCGAGGAGGCCCGCCAGCAGTGCCTCGACCTGACCGGTGCGCTGCCGGACGCGGTCGCCGCCTGCGTCGGTGGCGGCTCCAACGCGCTGGGCATCTTCCACGCCTTCGTCGGCGACACCGACGTGCGGTTGTACGGCTTCGAGGCCGGCGGCGACGGGGTGGAGACCGGCCGGCACGCGGCCAGCATCACCGGCGGCACCTCGGGCGTGCTGCACGGCACCCGCACCTACGTGCTCCAGGACGCCGACGGCCAGACCGTCGAGTCGCACTCGATCTCCGCCGGCCTGGACTACCCGGGCGTCGGGCCGGAGCACGCCTGGCTGCACGACAGCGGCCGGGCCACGTACGAGCCGGTGACCGACGCCGAGGCGATGGCCGCGTTCGAGCTGCTCTGCCGTACCGAGGGGATCATCCCGGCGATCGAGAGCTCGCACGCGCTGGCCGGCGCGCTGCGGATCGCTCCCCGGCTCACCGCCGAACTCGGCCGGGAGCCGGTCATCGTGGTCAACCTGTCCGGTCGGGGTGACAAGGACGTGCACACCGCCGGCGAGTACTTCGGCATCCTCGACAAGGAGTGACAGCGTGAGTCGGATCGGGGTGGCCTTCGACAAGGCCCGCGCCGACGGGCGGGCCCTGCTGGTCGGCTGCATGCCGGCCGGCTTCCCGACCGTCGAGGGCAGCATCGCCGCGATGACCGCCATGGTCGAGGCGGGCGTCGACGTCATCGAGGTGGAGATCCCGTACTCCGACCCGGTGATGGACGGGCCGGTGATCCAGAAAGCCAGCGACATCGCCCTGGCCGGCGGGGTCCGCACCGCGGACACCCTGCGGATCGTCGAGGCGGTCGCCGCCACCGGCGCGCCGGTGGTGACCATGACCTACTGGAACCCGATCGAGCAGTACGGCGTCGACGCGTTCGCCCGCGACCTCGCCGCCGCCGGCGGCACCGGCCTGATCACCCCGGACCTGATCCCCGACGAGGCCGGCGAGTGGCTGGCCGCCTCGGACGCCCACGGCCTGGACCGCACGTTCCTGGTCTCGCCGTCGTCCACCGACGCCCGGCTGAAGATGACCGTCGAGCACTGCCGAGGCTTCGTCTACGCCACCGCGATCATGGGGGTCACCGGCGCCCGGGCGCAGACCTCGGAGGCCGCGCCGGTCCTGGTCTCCCGACTCCGCGAGGTCACCGACCTGCCGGTCGGCGTCGGCCTCGGCGTGGGCACCGGCGCCCAGGCCGCCACGGTCGCCGGGTACGCCGACGGCGTGATCGTGGGCAGCGCCCTGGTCCGCTGTGTGCTCGACGCCCCGGACCCGGCCGCCGGGCTGACCGCCCTGCGCACGCTCAGCGCCGAACTCGCCGAGGGCGTCCGCCACCCCGTCCGCTGA
>NZ_JAEVHN010000624.1:0-3577 GCF_016803375.1 Micromonospora sp. 4G55 | reverse complement strand
GTGCGCGCCCGGCCGCCGGCATGCACAATGGGACGATCATGCCGACGGACGCGCGATGCCTGGTGGAGGCGGACGAGTCGTCCGCGACCGTGCGGCTGAGCGGCGTGCTGGAGCCCACCGCCGCCGACCGGGTCCGCGACGCCCTGCTGGCGCGACTGAGCGACCGACCCGGCCCGATCGTGGTCGACGTGGCGCGGCTGCGCTCCACCGACGGCAGCGCCGCGCGACTGCTCACCGAGGTCCGCCGCGCGGTAGCCGACTGGCCCGCCGCCGACCTGCTGGTGCTCGACCCGGCCGGCACGGTCACCGGCGTCGACGCGACCGGGCTGCCGGTGTACGCGACCGCCGACGAGGCGACCGCCGCGCTGGCCCGTACCCCGATGGCGGCGCTGCTCGCCGCGGACCTCGCGCCCACGGTGGGTGCCGCCCGGCAGGCCCGGGCGATGATCGCCGACGGGTGCGCCCGCTGGGGCGTGCCGCAGCTGACCGAGCCGGCGTCCATCGCGGTGACCGAGATGGTCAACAACGTGGTGGCCCACGCGCGGACGCCGATGACGGTCCGGCTCGCGCCGCGGGACAGCTCGCTGCACCTCGCGGTCCGCGACCACTCCCCCCGGCAGCCCGCGTACGCCGGCCTGGCGCCGCTCACCTCGACCGGCGGCCGTGGCCTGCTGCTGATCGACACGGTGGCCCGGCGCTGGGGCAGCACCCCGGTGCCGAACGGCAAGGTGGTCTGGTGCGTGCTCCACGCCGAGGACGAAGCCGCGCGCCAGGGCTGACTCCTCCCCTTTCGTCCCGATCGCGGAGCCGGACCTCGGTTACCCGGGGCATGGCAGTGGGTAGTGATCAGTCATGCGCGACGACCAGTACCCGACCCCCGTCTCCGACCCAGAGGCGGAGGGCCTGCCCGACACCGCCGACGACGACTCCACCGCCAACGACGACGTCCTCACCGGCCGGGAGGCCGACGGCCCGGAGCCGGCCCAGCTGCCCGGCGACCGCACCCCGGTCGCGGTCGACAGCTTCGGCACCACCGCCGAGGAGCAGCTCGACGGGGAGTCGCTGGACTACAAGCTCCAGCGGGAGCAGTACGAGCGCCCCGCCGACGACCCGCTGGCCGGCCCGGTCGACCCGGACATCGCCGCCGAGGCGGACAGCGACGAGGCCGCCGCCGAGGCGCAGCTGGACGCCGACGTGATGAACCCCGGTCCCACCTCGGACCCGCACTCCCCGGTCTCCATCTACGACCACGGCAAGCTGGGCACCATCGCGGACTCCCAGGTGGGCCGGCTGGTCGAACCGGACGAGGGGGCGCACACCGACCAGGAGACCGACTCGGTCGCCTACGACGCGGGCTCGGCCGGCGGCGGGGCCACCGCCGAGGAGCTGGCGATCCACGAGACCCGGCCGCCGGAGTCGCACTGAGCCGGCCGCTCAGTCGTCGAGCCCGCGCTCGATCGCGTAGCGGGTCAGTTCGACCCGGTTGTGCAGCTGGAGCTTGCCGAGCGTGTTCTGAACGTGGTTCTGCACGGTGCGGTGCGAGAGCCCCAGCCGCTCGGCGATCTGCCGGTACGACAGCCCCTTGGCGACCAGACGCAGCACCTCGGTCTCCCGCTCGGTGAGCCGGGGTGCCGCGTCGTCCCGGCCCGACCGGGCCCCGCCGTCGGTGGCCAGCCGGCGGTACTCGCCGAGCACCAGTCCCGCCAGGCCGGGCGTGAAGACCGGCTCCCCGGCGGCGGTGCGGCGCACCGCGTCCAGGAACTCGGCCGGCGCGGCGGACTTCACCAGGTAGCCGGTGGCGCCGGCCTTCACCGCGTCCAGGACGCTCTGCTGCTCGCCGCTGGCCGACAGCATCAGCACCCGCACCTCGGGCAGCACGGCCCGCAGGCCCCGGATCACCTCGACCCCGGAGATGTCGGGCAGCTGGAGGTCGAGCACCACCACGTCGGGCCGGGCCGCCGCGGCCACCCGGACCGCCTGCCGCCCCTCACCACTGGTCGCCACCACCCGGTGGCCGGCCTCGGTGAGGTCGCGGGCCACCCCCTCCCGCCACATCGGGTGGTCGTCGACCACCATCACCCGTACCCCGGTCACCCGTCCTCCCTCGGTACCACCAGCTCCACCTCGGTGCCCTCCCCCGGCGCGGAGACGATCCGCACCTCGCCGCCGAGGTCGGCGATCCGGCCCCGGATCGACTGGCTCATGCCCAGCCGCCCCTGCCGGGCCGCCTCGACCAGCCGACCCTCGCCGATGCCCGGGCCGGCGTCGCGTACCGACACCGTCACCGTCTTCCCCTCGTCCTCGACCAGCACCCAGGCGCGCCCGTCGGCGTGCCGCCCGTCGGCGGCCGTCGCCGCGTCGGCGGTGGCCGGCGTGAGCCGCTCGAGCCGGTCGAGCCGCAGCTCGGACGGCGGGTGGGTGGCGCAGACCGCCTCGTCCCACCCGCTGCGGCCGGTCTCGAAGGACCGCCGCCGTTCCAGCATCGAGCGCATGCCGGCCGCGTGGCCGGCGAGGACCGCTCCGGCGTCGGCCCGGTACTCGGCGGCCCGGACGTCGCGGCGGTGGCAGGGCAGCACCACGAACCGCATGGTCAGCAGCACCGGCCAGAAGACGATGAAGACCAGCAGGTCGGTGGCCGGGTGCGGGAACCGGCGCATCAGCCAGGTCGGCACCGCGTGCACCAGCACCAGCGGCAGCCCGACGCCTCGGACGAACGCGCTGGTCACCTCGTCACCGGTACGCCAGTGCACCAGTTCGTGGCTGAGCAGCGCGGCGACGTCCTCGTCCGGCTCGTCGAGCAGGCTGGTGGTCACCACGATGTGCCGGGCGTAGGCCCGGGCGTTGGTGAGCACCGGGTCGTCCTCGATCAGCAGCCGGGGCACGCTCGGCAGGCCGAGCCGGGCGGCGCACCCGGACAGGATCGGCCGCAGCCGCTCCGCCTCCCGCCGGCTGAGCTGACGCGCGCCGGAGACGCCCAGCAGCCACGGCTCCAGCAGCACCCGGCCGAGGGTGTAGACCAGGCCGACCAGGGCGGCGGCCACCACCATCCCGACCAGGCCGGTGAACAGGTTCGCCGGCTCGTCGAAGGCGTCCCGCCAGGGCAGCACCAGCACGACCAGGAAGCCGGCCAGGAAGCCCACCGCGAAGCCGGCGAAGCCGCCGACCACGCCGCCGGATCGGTTGAGGAAGGCGTCGAGCAGGGGGCCGACCAGCGGCGCGTCGCGCACCACCGACGGCAGGGCGTCGCCCGCCTGGGTGCCCCCGGCGACCAGCCCGGCGAGGCCGTCCAGCCGCGCGCCGACCACCGGGTCGGCCACCGGGGCGGCCCAGCTTCGGTCCGTCCGGTCACCACGTTCGCGGGGCGGCGAGCACGTGCAGCTTGGCCAGCGCCTGCCGAGGGGCCTTGGGCCAGAGTTCGGTCAGTCCGGGCAGCGCCCCGGCCACCCGCAGCGCCCCCTGGAGCACCGGCTCGGTGACCGTGCCGCCGCGGACCGACTCGCGCTCGTGGGCGTACCCCTCCAGGGCGGCGCTGGCCACCGCGGATCGGAGGCTGACCTCGGCCGCGACCTGGCCACCG
>NZ_JAEVHN010000623.1:0-3577 GCF_016803375.1 Micromonospora sp. 4G55 | reverse complement strand
GGGGTTTCATGCCGCGAGGGCGAGGGCGTGGGTTTGACGTTGACGATCTCTCCGCCGTCAGGGACGGAGGTTCCCTCCAGGCTGCGTGTGGAACGCGCGGCGTCCGGGTGGATTACCGCTTCGCCGCGCGGTGCCACCATCGCTGGTGGTCTGATCCGCGCTCCACGGTCGTTTAGGCTCTCGGCGCGTCCCGCCGCGAGCACGTTGATGGCCGCGTTGGCGTCTCGATCGTGGGTGCTGCCGCACGGGCACTTCCACGTTCGGACGTTCAACGCCATCTTGTCGTTGATCCGGCCGCAGTCCGAGCACATCCGGGTGGACGGGAAGAACCGGTCCACCCGAGCGAAGGTGCGCCCGTACCGGGCGGCCTTGTACTCCAACATAGCGGTGAAGCTGGCCCACCCCGCGTCGTGCACGGACTTGGCCAGCCGCGTCCGGCCGAGACCGACAACGCACAGGTCCTCGACGAACACCGCTTGGTTGTCGCGGATGATCGCCGTGGAGAGTTTGTGCTGCCAGTCTCGCCGGGTGTCGGCCACTCGTGCATGAGCGCGGGCGACCTTCACGACGGCCTTCTTGCGGTTCTGGCTGCCACGCTGTTTGCGGGACAGGTCTTGCTGCAACCGCTTGAGCTTGCGTGCGGCGCGGCGCAGGAACTTCGGGGCGGCCACCTTCGTGCCGTCCGAGAAGACCGCGAAATGGGTCAGGCCCAAGTCGATGCCGATCTCGGAGTCCGCGACCGGAAGCGGCTCGTCGGTGCTCTGCACGACGAACGAGGCGAAGTACCGGCCGGCCGCGTCCCGGATCACCGTCACCGACGACGGGTCCGACGGGAGGTTGCGTGACCAGCGCACCTCGACGTCGCCGACCTTCGGCAGCCGCAGCAGGCCGTTGTCCAGCACCCTGAACCGGGCATTCTTGGTGAACCGGATCGCCTGCCGGTTGTCCTTGCGTGAGCGGAACCGCGGCGGCGCCACCCTGCGGCCCTTGCGCTTGCCCGATAGCGAGACGAAGAAGTTGCGGTACGCCACGTTCAGATCCGCGAGGGCCTGCTGCAACACGACCGAGGACACCTCACCCAACCACGCCCGTTGCGGGGTCAGCTTGGCCGCGGTGACCCGCTTGGACAACTCGGCGTCCGACAGATACGGCAGACCCTCGAGCCGGGCTTGCTGCCGTGCCCGCAGGCCGTCGTTGAACACCACCCGAGCGCACCCGAACGACCGGGCCAGCGCGTCGCGCTGACTGGCGTCCGGGTAGACCCGGTAGTTGTAACGGAGCTGCACCCGTGCACCGTACCATTGGTTTATGGCCGAACTCGAAGGCATCCGCACAGGTAGACACTGCGTTTTCGCTCTGCATGCTCACTTGGTCTCGTGACGAAGTTCCGGCACAAGGTGTTCAGCGACGCGCACCTCGCCCGAATGCAGGAGATCATGCGGGCGGTGTGCGCAGACTTCGAAACCGAGCTGGTCCAGTTCAACGGCGAGAACAACCACGTCCACCTGCTCGTCAACTTCCCGCCCAAGGTCGCCCTGGCGAAACTGGTCAACAGCCTCAAGGGCGTGTCCAGCCGGCGACTCCGGCAGGAGTTCCCCGACCTACGGCGGCACTACTACCGGGCCAACAAGCTCTGGACGGGTTCCTACTTCGCAGGCTCCGCCGGCGGCGCACCGCTAAGCGTCGTGCGTCAGTACATCGAGCAGCAGAACCACCCGGTCCAAGGCACTGCTCCGGCCTTGGCGGCCCTCCCAGCGCGGGCCTTCACCCCCGGCCCTGAAGGACTCCGTTGGTGTATGACCAACAAGGGTGTTTCAGCTGAACTACGCCGCAAGCAGGGTGAGATGGCTGGTTCTGGTCGGGCCAAGTGGTGTGTCAGTTAGCCATGCGTCGATGCGGAGGAGATTGACCGCGGTGGCGGCGAAGACGTGGCCGAGGTGGGTCTTGACGGTGCCGGTGTAGCGGCTGCGGCGGATGCCAGTGTGTCGTACCGCTTGAGAGATCGTGGCTTCGACGCCGGCCCGGGTGTGGTAGCGCTGCTGCCACCTTTCGGTGGTCTGTTCCTGGCGTCTGGTTTGCAGGACCTGCTGCTGATCTTGCGGTAACAGGGTGAGGGTGCGTCCCCAAGGACCGCTGGCGGCACTGGTGCATCTGGCCCGGACCGGGCAGCCGACGCAGTCGCGGGCCGCGAAGCGGACCCGCGTCAGGTCCGTGCCGCTGCTCTTGCGCTGGTTGAACCAGCTGGCACTGGCCTTGCCCTGCGGACACGTTACGGTCTTGGTCTGCCAATCGATGCGGAAGTCACTTTGCGGGAATCGCTCGCCTTGGTGGGTGTCCAGGCCGACCGGGCCGAGCAGATTGATGCCGTGTTCGTCGCGGGCGGCCACGATGTGTGCGGCAGTGACATAGCCGGCATCGACTACATGCTCGCTCGGCGACAGGCGCCCTCCGGCAAGGCCCTGGTGGATGGTCGCGGTCATCTCGGTGTCGGTAACCGTGGCGTCGGTGGTGGCCACATGCGTGATCAGGTGTGGGGCATCAGGGTCGCAGGTCTCGCTCAAATGAACCTTGTAGCCGGTCCAGCCGTTGCCGCGTTTGAGGCCGTAGCGGGCGTCGGTGTCGTATGGCGAGGCCAGCCGGTCTCTGCTCGGCGGGAGGTCTTTGCCCTCCCGCCAGCGCACCTCCTGACCGTCTCGCTGGTACTGCTGCTCCCACGTCTGGGTCAGGACCTGCACCGCCGGGATCTCTCGCAGCCACCCCAGCGCGCCGGGTGCGGCGATCGCGTCCAGGACGGCGAAGCCGTCCCGGCCAACCCGCTCGGCCCAGCGCCGGCGGACGTCCTCACCCTTCGGGAAGCGGTACGAGTCGATCCGGGCCCCGTACCGGTCGGCCCAGCCGGCATCGATCAGCGGCGTCAGCCACGCCGGTGCGGCCGCGGACAGGGCTTCGAGGGCCGCCCGCAGCGTCTCCCCGACGAACTCCATCCGATTCAACGTGCGAACCGCAGCCAGGACATGCGTGGAATCGGTGCGCTGCCGGCCACCGGCGCGCAGCAGACCGTGCTGCGAGCATCGGTCCAGGATCACGTCCAGAACCTTCTCCTCCAGGCCGTGCTTGATCAGTCGGGTCCGGAAGTCGGTCAGCACGGTGAAGTCGAACCCGGGATCATCGAGGTCCAGACCGAGCAGATACTTCCAGTCCATCCTCGCCCGCACCTGGTCCGCGGCCTGCCGATCGCTGAGCCCTTCGGCGTACTGCAACACCGATACCAGCGCCAACGCCCCGGGTGAAGCCGCCGGACGGCCCCGCGCCGGGAACGCCTGCGCGAACTGCTCGTCGCTGAAAACCGGGCCGAGCGCGTCGCGGATCCGCATCGCGAGAGTGCCCTTGGGGAACGACGCCCGAACCATCCGCGCGGTCAACTCCGGCACCCCACGGTCATCCCACGCTTCCAGCGACACCTCTCGACCCTTCCCACCCGACGAATCCGACAATCATGCCAACAGGTGAATCCGAGTGGTTTGGCTATTCCCCAACGGAGTCCTGAACGGGCGCAGCACTGGCCCGCAACCCGGGT
>NZ_JAEVHN010000622.1:0-3579 GCF_016803375.1 Micromonospora sp. 4G55 | reverse complement strand
GCTGCCCGACGACGCCGACGCCCCGGCAGCGCTGCGCGCGGTCGCCGAGGGCGCGCTGCTCGGCGGCTACCGGTTCGCCGGCTACAAGACCAAGCCGCAGCCGACCCGGCGCACACCGGTGGCCGAGGTGCTGATCTCCGTGCCGGACGCCGGTGACGCGACCGCCCGGGGCGAGATCGACCGGGCCACCGCGGTGGCCGGCGCGGTCCGTACCAGCCGGGACTGGGTGAACACCGCCCCGAACGAGCTGCGTCCGCCGGCCTTCGCCGAGGCCGTCGCGACGGCCGCCCGCGCGGCCGGGCTCGGCGTCGAGGTGCTCGACGAGGAGGCGCTGCGCGCCGGCGGGTACGGCGGCATCGTCGCCGTCGGGCAGGGCTCGGAGGCCCCGCCGCGCCTGGTCAAGCTCACGTACACCCCGTCGGGTGGCGGCAGCGGCAAGCGGGTGGCGCTGGTCGGCAAGGGCATCACCTTCGACACCGGCGGCATCTCCATCAAGCCGGCGCAGGGCATGTGGGAGATGAAGTCGGACATGGCCGGGGCGGCCGCCGTCGGCGCCGCGATGCTGGCGATCGCCGCGGTGAAGCCGTCGGTGGCGGTGACCGCGTACCTGCCGATGGCGGAGAACATGCCGTCGGGCACCAGCTACCGGCCGGGTGACGTGATCACCATGTTCAACGGCAAGAAGGTCGAGGTGCTCAACACCGACGCCGAGGGCCGGATGATCCTGGGTGACGCGATGGCGCGGGCCTGCGCGGACGGCACCGACTACCTCTTCGAGACGTCCACCCTCACCGGTGGGCAGGTCATCGCGCTGGGCAAGAAGATCGCCGGCGTGATGGGCACCCCGGAGCTGTGCGAGCGGGTCAGGACCGTCGGCGAGTCCGTCGGCGAGCCGGCCTGGCCGATGCCGCTGCCGGACGACGTGCGCAAGGGCATGGACTCCGACGTCGCGGACATCTCCCAGGTCAACGCCGGCATGGACCGGGCCGGGCACATGCTCCAGGGTGGCGTGTTCCTGCGCGAGTTCGTCACCGAGGACGTGGCCTGGGCGCACATCGACATCGCCGGCCCGGGCTACCACTCGGGCGAGGCGACCGGCTACTGGACGAAGGGCGGCACCGGCGTCCCGGTCCGCACCCTGGTGCAGCTGGTCGAGGACGTCGCCGCCAACGGCTGACGCCCACCCGCACCCACGATCGGGGCGCTCCCACACCCGGGAGGCGCCCCGCCCGCATTCCCACCAGGATCCGCGCACTTTCCGAGAAAGCGTGGCTATTCGGCGCGGAATAGCCACGCTTTCCGTGAAAGTGCGCCCACGGTGTTGGGGGTGGGTTAGAAGAGTTCGGGGCGGCGTTTGCGGCGCTCGTTGTAGTCGCGCATCCGCTGCGGGTAGCCCATCAGGCGGACGTCGTAGATGGGGACGGCCAGCCGGTGGGCGAAGCGGCGGGCTCCCTCGGGGCTGTCGACGCGACGGCGGGTCCACTCCCCGTCGTCGGCGATCAGGATGACGGTGGTCTCGGTGACCGTGGTCCGCGGCTCGATGTACGCCTCGACGCCCCGCCGGGTCCGGACGAAGTTCTCAAGATGGTCCAGATCGGCCCGGTCGGCGGGGCGGCCACGGCTGACCGCGCCCGTCTGCTTGCGTCGCCGGAATAGCCCCACCGACTGTCTCCTCCCCCGTCCGTCATCGAAGACGGTGCCAAGAGTACGTGTCGACGACGTGTCGTTGGGCACCTCGGTACGCGCCCGGCATCCCCTAGTGACAAGATGACCGAGGTGGGGTGTGTCCCTGTTACCCCACCGTGACCCCCGATGCAGCGACGCGACCTGGGAGTTGGACGTGAGCGAGCCGAACGAGACCTTCGACATCGTCATTCTCGGAGGTGGCAGCGGCGGCTACGCGGCGGCGCTGCGTGCCGCCCAGTTGGATCTCTCGGTCGCGCTGATCGAGAAGGGGAAGCTCGGCGGCACCTGCCTGCACAACGGCTGCATCCCCACCAAGGCGCTGCTGCACGCGGCCGAGATCGCCGACCAGACCCGCGAGTCGGAGCAGTTCGGCGTGAAGGCCGAGCTGGTCGGCATCGACATGGCGGGGGTCAACTCGTACAAGGACGGCGTGGTCTCCCGTCTCTACAAGGGCCTGCAGGGCCTGGTGGGCAGCGCCAAGAACATCACCTTCGTGGCCGCGCCGGCAAGCTGGTCGGCAAGAACGTCGTCGAGGTCGACGGCAAGCGCTACACCGGCCGCAACGTCATCCTGGCCTCCGGCTCGTACGCCAAGAGCCTGCCCGGCCTGGAGATCGACGGCGAGCGGATCATCACCAGCGACCACGCGCTGACCCTGGACCGGGTCCCGGCGTCGGTGATCGTGCTCGGCGGCGGCGTGATCGGCGTCGAGTTCGCCAGCGTGTGGAAGTCCTTCGGCGTGGACGTCACGATCGTCGAGGCGCTGCCCCGCCTGGTCGCCGCCGAGGACGAGGAGTCGTCCAAGGCGCTGGAGCGGGCCTTCCGCAAGCGGAAGATCAACTTCAAGGTCGGCAAGCCGTTCGAGAAGGTCGAGAAGACCGACAACGGCGTCAAGCTGACCATCGCCGGCGGCGAGACCGTCGAGGCCGAGCTGCTGCTGGTCGCCGTCGGGCGCGGCCCGAACACCGCCAACCTCGGGTACGAGGAGCAGGGCGTGAAGATGGACCGCGGCTACGTGCTGACCGACGAGCGGCTGCGCACCAGCGTGCCGAACGTCTACGCGGTCGGCGACATCGTGCCCGGCCTCCAGCTCGCCCACCGCGGCTTCCAGCAGGGCATCTTCGTCGCCGAGGAGATCGCCGGCCAGAACCCGGCCGTGATCGACGAGGCCGGCATCCCGCGGGTCACCTACTCCGACCCGGAGCTGGCGTCGGTGGGTCTGACCGAGACGAAGGCCAAGGAGCAGTACGGCGCGGACAAGGTCAAGACCTACAACTACAACCTGGGTGGCAACGGCAAGAGCCAGATCCTCAAGACGGCCGGCTTCGTGAAGCTGGTCCGGGTGGAGGACGGCCCGGTGGTCGGCGTGCACATGGTCGGCGCCCGGGTCGGTGAGCTCGTCGGCGAGGCGCAGCTCATCTACAACTGGGAGGCGTACCCGGCCGAGGTGGCGCAGCTCGTGCACGCCCACCCGACGCAGAACGAGGCCCTGGGCGAGGCGCACCTGGCCCTCGCCGGCAAGCCGCTGCACGCACACGCCTGATCGAGAACTGATTCCGCGGCGTCCGGCGGCAGACGGGCGAGATCGCACCAGGGGAATGAAGGAGTCATAAGAGATGCCGGTATCGGTCACCATGCCTCGGCTCGGCGAGAGCGTCACCGAGGGCACCGTCACCCGCTGGCTCAAGCAGGAGGGCGACACCGTCGAGGTCGACGAGCCGCTGCTCGAGGTGTCGACCGACAAGGTCGACACCGAGATCCCGTCCCCCGCGGCGGGCGTGCTGAGCCGGATCGTGGTCGGCGAGGACGAGACCGCCGAGGTGGGCAGCGAGCTGGCCGTCATCGCCGGTGAGGGCGAGCAGGCCGGTGGCGGCGAGGCCGCCCCGCAGCAGGC
>NZ_JAEVHN010000621.1:0-3579 GCF_016803375.1 Micromonospora sp. 4G55 | reverse complement strand
ACGGCGCTCATCGCGGCCAGCACGTCGGCGGGCGTCGGAGCCCTCGCCGACCAGCACGCCGGCCACCCCGCCGGGATACGCGGCGGCGACCTCGTGCGCCACCGCCAGGGCCAGGGCCGTCTTCCCCACGCCGGCCAGCCCGACCAGGGTCACCACCGGCGGCCAGTGGCCCGCGGTGAGCAGCGCGGCGAGGTCGGCCAGGTCCCGCTCCCGCCCGATCAGCTCGACCGGGGGCGGGAGCGCGATCGGCGTACCCGAGGGGTGGGGTTCGCCGGGCGCGGACCCGGCGCCCGGCGCGCGGCCCGGGTCCGCGTCGACGGCCGGGACGGTGACCCGCCCACGGGCGGTGGTGAGGAAGGCGGCGCGCGGCCCGTCGGTGAGGCCGAGCGCGTCGGCGAGCAGCTCCACGGTGGTGCGCTGCGGTCGGCTGGACCGGCCGCGCTCCAGGTCACGGACGGTCCGCACGCCGATCCCGGCCCGCTGGGCCAGCTCGGCCTGGGTGAGACCGGCCCGGAGCCGATGCCCCCGCAACAGCTCCGCCAGCGGGGTACGACCACCCGGCGCCAACTGATGATCAGGAGCCGGTGTCATGGGCACGAAGGGTACGGACCGGATACGACGGTCGACACGGATGCGTCGTCCAGCCGACGCGCCGGAATCCGACAGGCCCCTGCCGTGCGGCGGCGCGGCAGGGGCCGGGGCCGGATCAGACGCCCAGGTCGCGGGCGATGATCATGCGCTGCACCTCGGAGGTGCCCTCGCCGATCTCCAGGATCTTGGAGTCCCGCCAGAACCGGGCGACCGGGTACTCGTTCATGAAGCCGTAGCCGCCGTGGATCTGGGTGGCCTCGCGGGCGTTGTCCACCGCGATCGTGCTGGCGTGCAGCTTGGCGATCGCCGCCTGCCGCTTGAACGGCTCACCGGCCAGCATCCGCGCGGCGGCGTCGTAGTACGCCAGCCGGGCGGTGTGCGCCTTCAGCTCCATGTCGGCGATCTTGAACTGGATCGCCTGGTAGTTGCCGATCGGCTGGCCGAAGGCGTGCCGCTCCTTGGCGTACTTGATCGACTCGTCGACGCAGCCCTGGGCGAGGCCGACGGCGAGCGCGGCGATGGCGATCCGACCCTCGTCGAGGATGCGCAGGAACTGCGCGAAGCCCCGCCCCCGCTCACCCAGCAGGTTCGCCGCCGGCACCCGGCAGTCGTCGAAGGTCAGCTCGTGGGTGTCCGAGGCGGTCCAGCCGACCTTGGAGTAGCCCGGCGCCACGGTGAAGCCCGGCGTCCCCGTGGGCACGATGATGGTCGACAGCTCCTTCGAGCCGTCCGGCTTCGTGCCGGTGACCGCGGTGACGGTGACCAGCGTGGTGATGTCGGTCCCCGAGTTGGTGATGAAGGCCTTGGAGCCGTTGATCACCCACTCGTTCGTCGCCTCGTCCAGCACCGCGCGGGTCTGGGTGCCGCCCGCGTCGGAGCCGGTGCCCGGCTCGGTCAGCCCGAAACCGGCCAGCGCCTCGCCGCTGAGCAGCTTCGGCAGCCAGGTCGCCTGCTGCTCCTCGGTGCCGAACCGGTAGATCGGCATCGCGCCGAGGGAGACCGCCGCCTCCAGGGTGATCGCCACGCTGGAGTCGACCCGGGCCAGCTCCTCCAGGGCGAGGCAGAGCGCGAAGTAGTCGCCGCCCATGCCGCCGTGCTCCTCACCGAAGGGCAGGCCGAACAGGCCCATCTTGCCCATCTGGCGGATCACCTCGTACGGGAAGGTGTGCTTCTCGTAGTGCTCGGCGATGACCGGGGCGACCACCTCACGCGCGAAGTCCCGCACGCTGGACCGCAGCGCCTCTTGTTCCTCGGTGAGCCGGAAGTCCATCTGATCCTCCTGGTGGGACGCCCTTTGTGGATGAGCCGCCGGGCGCTCGTGACGCCGGCCGGGTCGTGCGGGTCGGGTCAGACCGGGGTGACGCCGTGCCGGCGCCGGGAGAAGTGCCGGTCCTTGGTACGCGCGGCGGCGAACCGGCGGACCAGCTCGGCGCGCAGCTCGTGCGGCTCGACGATGGCGTCGACCACCAGTTCGCTGGCGAGCCGGACGACGTCGATGTCCCGCTCGTACTCCTCGCGCTTCGCGGCGACGAAGGCGGCCCGCTCGGTCTCGTCGGCGATCGCGGCGATCTTGTTGGCGTAGACGGCGTTCACCGCGGCCTCCGCCCCCATCACCGCGATCTTCGCGGTGGGCAGCGCGATGGTCGCGTCCGGCTCGAAGCCCGGCCCGGCCATCGCGTAGAGACCCGCGCCGTACGCCTTGCGAACCACCACGCAGATCTTCGGCACGGTCGCCTCGGAGATCGCGGTGATCATCTTGGCGCCGTGCCGGATGATGCCCTGCTTCTCCACCGCGCAGCCGACCATGAAGCCGGGCACGTCGCTCAGGAAGAGCAGCGGCACGTTGAAGGCGTCGCAGAGCTGCACGAACCGGGTCGCCTTGTCGGCCGAGTCGACGAAGAGCACCCCGCCCTTGAACATCGAGTTGTTGCCGACCACGCCGACGACCTCACCGTTCAGCCGGCCGAAGCCGATCGTCAGCTCCTTGGCCCAGAGCGCCTGGATCTCGAAGAACGAGCCGTCGTCGAGCAGGCCCTTGACGTACCGGCGCATGTCGAAGGCCTGCCGCTCGCTGGCCGGCACGAGCGCGGCCAGGTCGACCTTGTCGGACGCCTGCTTGGCGGGCGCGGCCGGCGGCTGCTCGGTCCAGTTCGCCGGCAGGTACGACAGGTAGGTCCGCACCACGTCGAGCGCGTCGGCCTCGGTCTTGCAGAGGAAGTGCCCGACCCCGGACTCGGCGCAGTGCACCTTGGCGCCACCCATCGCCTCCAGCGTCGTCTTCTCGCCGGTGACCATCTCGACCATCCGGTCCGAGCCGAGGTACATGCTGGCGTTGCCGTCCACCATGGCCACCACGTCGCAGAACGCCGGGATGTACGCCCCGCCGGCCGCGCTCGGCCCGAACAGCGCGCAGACCTGAGGGATGGAACCCGAGGCGCGGACCTGGTTCCAGAAGATCTTGCCGGCGCCGCGCCGACCCGGGAACAGGTCGACCTGGTCGGTGATCCGGGCGCCGGCCGAGTCGACCAGGTAGACCATCGGCACGCCGGTCGAGTAGGCCCGCTCGATGATCCGGATGATCTTCTCGACCGTCCGGGCGCCCCAGCTGCCGGCCTTGACCGTCGAGTCGTTGGCCATCAGGCAGACCTGCCGGCCGTCGATGGTGGCGGTGCCGGTGACCACGCCGTCGGCGGGCAGCCCGTCGGCCATCGCGTTCGCGTAGAGTCCGTCCTCGACGAAGGAACCCTCGTCGACCAGGAGCGCGACCCGCTCGCGGGCGAAGAGCTTGCCCTTGGCGGCGTTCGCCGCGTGGTACTTGTCCGCACCGCCGGCCCGGGCGCGCTTGCGCAGCTGCTCCAGTGCCTCACCGTCGAGCGTCACGCCGACTCCCTCGCCGCCTGGGCCGGGCCACCTCGTGAGCGGACCGACTTACCTGAACGATCGTTAGGCTAACCCATCCCCCCTCCACTCGGCGACCCCACCGCGCCC
>NZ_JAEVHN010000620.1:0-3583 GCF_016803375.1 Micromonospora sp. 4G55 | reverse complement strand
TGCACCCGTCCGCCCAGCGGTCGCCAGGAGGCGTCCAGCTCGAGGCAGACCCGCAGCTCCGGCCGCTGGCCGGGGGGCGCGGACCGCGTCGACGAGGTCGAGCTGTTCGGTGCCGTCGATCATCAGGGTGACCGCGGCGGCGAGCGCCGGGTCGGCGGCCAGTTCGGCGAGCGCCGCCCGCTCCGCTGTCGGATATGCGACCAGGGCGTCGTCGGTCACCCCCGAGCGGACCAGCCAGATCGCCTCGGAGAGGGTGAACGCCATCACGCCGGCCCAGCCCGGCGGCCCAGCACCCGGGTGATCAGTTCCCGGGAGCGGATCGACTTGCTGGCGGCGCGGACCGGCTTGCCGCCCGCCCGGTCGGCCAGCGCGGCGGCGTTGGCGTCGAAGGCTGTGAGGTCGACCACCGCGTACGGCGGGTCGAGGTGGGCGGTCGCCGAGTCGAGGCGCTCGCGCAGGGTGTCGCTGTCGATGGCCACGGGTGCACGCTAACTGTCCGGGATAGTAATGCGAAATACCCTCATGTACCGCCGGGCTGCGGTCGCTGGTCCCGGCGGCCTAGGCTCGGCGAGCAGGAGAATGTCGCCGGTGGGGAGGCCCCCCACCGGGACTAGAGTGTTCCACCGGGACTGCCCAGCGTTGGGCCGGCACGTGGAGGTACGGCCATCGAAAGCCAGAAGAACGGCGAGTCGCCCGGCGTGTCGACGCCCGGGGCGCAGTCCGGCGCAGCCCAGGCCGACCGGTCCGGCGCCGCCGCGATCCGTTCGGTGCTGCGCATCCGGCCGTTCCGTCGGCTCTGGATCGTGCTCGGCGCGGCCTCCTTCGGCGACTGGCTCGGCCTGCTCGCCACCTCCGTCTTCGCCGCCGCCCAGGTCTCCGGCAGCACCGCCAAGGGTGCCGCCTTCGGCACGCTGATCGCGGTCCGGCTGCTGCCGGCGCTGATCCTCGGGCCGGTGGCCGGCGTCCTCGCCGACCGCTTCGACCGGCGCTGGACGATGGTCATCTGCGACCTGCTGCGCTTCGTGCTCTTCGCCTCGATCCCGTTGCTCGCCCTCACCGGGGCCAGCGGTGGCGTGGTGGTCAGCTGGGCGGCGGTCGCCACCTTCCTGATCGAGACCATCACCCTGCTCTGGATCCCGGCCAAGGAGGCCGCGGTCCCCAACCTGATCCCGCGCGCCCGGCTGGAGACCGCCAACCAGCTCACGCTGATCACCACGTACGGCCTGACCCCGGTGGCCGCCGCGATCGGCCTGGCGGTGCTCGACCGCAGCGTCCGTGCGGCGACCGGCGGCGAGATGCCGGGCTGGGCCGAGCCCGCCCAGCTCGCCCTCTGGTTCAACTCCTTCTCCCGGCTGGCCACCGCGCTGGTGGTGGCCTTCGGCATCAAGGAGATCAGCCAGGCGCAGGCCGGCGAGCGGGAGCGCACCGAGCAGAGCATGATGCGCCAGTTCACCGAGGGCTGGAAGTTCATCAAGCAGACCCCGCTGGTACGCGGCCTGGTGCTGGGCATCTTCGGCGCGTTCGCCGGCGGCGGCATCGTGATCGGCACGGCCAAGTTCTTCGCCGCCTCGCTCGGCGCCGGCGACGCCGCCTTCTACATGCTCTTCGGGGCGATCTTCATCGGCCTGGCCCTCGGCATCGGGCTCGGCCCGATGATCGTCCGGGACATGTCCCGCCGCCGCTGGTTCGGCATGAGCATCGTGCTGGCCAGCGCCTCCGTGCTGGTGCTCGCCTTCGCCATCCACCTGTCGATGGCCATGCTCGGCGCCATCCTGGTCGGCGCCGGGGCCGGGATGGCCTTCCTCGCCGGCACCACGCTGCTCGGCGGCGAGGTCGCCGACGAGGTGCGCGGCCGGGTCTTCGCGGTGGTGCAGATCGGCACCCGGCTGGTGCTGATCCTGGCCATCGCGCTGAGCAGCCTCCTGGTCGGCGTCGGCGGCTCCCGCAAGCTCACCATCGCCGACCTCGGCGTCTCCGTCTCCTCCACCCGGCTGCTGCTGCTCGCGGCCGGTGCCGCCGGCGTCTTCGCCGGGATCAGCGCGTTCGGGCAGATGGACGACAAGAAGGGCGTGCCGGTCCTCGCCGACCTCTGGGGCTCGATCCGGGGTCGCCCGCTGATGCCCGCCGAGCCTTTCGTCTCCACCGGCCTCTTCGTGGTCTTCGAGGGCGGCGAGGGCGCCGGCAAGTCCACCCAGCTCGACACGCTCGCCGAGCGGCTGCGCGGGCAGGGCCGGGACGTGGTGGTGACCCGCGAGCCGGGTGCCACCGGGGTGGGCGAGCGGATCCGTTCCCTGGTGCTCGACAACGCCGGCGCCGAGGCACCCTCGCCGCGCGCCGAGGCGCTGCTCTACGCCGCCGACCGGGCGCACCACGTCGCCACCGTGGTCCGCCCGGCGCTGGTCCGGGGCGCGGTGGTGATCAGCGACCGGTACGTCGACTCCTCCCTGGCCTACCAGGGCGCCGGCCGTACGCTGCCGGTCGAGGAGGTCTCCTGGCTCTCCTCGTGGGCCACCGGCGGGCTCAAGCCCGACCTGGTGGTGCTGCTCGACGTCGATCCGCGCACCGGCCTGTCCCGGGTGGCCTCCCGCAACCAGGGCGCCGACCGGCTGGAGGCCGAGTCGCTCGCCTTCCACGAGCGGGTCCGGTACGCCTTCCTCGACCTCGCCGCCAACGACCCGAAGCGCTACCTGGTGCTGGACGCCTCCCGGCCGGCCGAGGAGATCGCCGCCCTGGTCGCCAGTCGGGTCGAGGAGTTCCTGGTGGACCCGGCCGCCATCGTGCACCCGCGCCCCGCCCACGGGCCGGACACCTCGGTGCAGCCCGAGTTATCCGACGCGGAGCTGGTGACGATGGAGCATCGGACCTGATGCCGGACGTCTTCGCCGACCTGGTCGGCCAGGACGAGGCGGTCGCCACCCTGCGGCACGCCGCCGCGGCGGCCGCCGCCGTGCTGCGCGCCGCCCACCCGGTCGCCGTCGGATCGGGACAGGCCGAGGTCGAGGGACAGCCGGGGGTCGACCCGGGTGCGGGGATGACCCACGCCTGGATCTTCACCGGCCCGCCCGGCTCCGGCCGATCGGTGGCCGCGCGCGCCTTCGCCGCCGCGTTGCAGTGCGCGTACGGCACCGGCTGCGGCGAGTGCCCCGGCTGCCACACCACGATGACCGGCACCCACGCCGACGTGCGCCTGGTGGTGCCCGAGGGGCTCTCCATCGGAGTCGGCGAGATGCGCGCGCTGGTGCTCCGGGCGGCCAGCACGCCGTCCGGCGGGCGCTGGCAGATCGTGATCATCGAGGACGCCGACCGGCTCACCGAGGCCGCCGGCAACGCCCTGCTCAAGGCGATCGAGGAGCCGCCGCCGCGGACCGTCTTCCTGCTCTGCGCCCCGTCCACTCACCCGGACGACGTGTCGGTGACCATCCGGTCGCGCTGTCGGGTCGTACCGCTGCGGCAGCCGCCGGCCACCGCGGTGGCCGAGGTGCTGATGCGCCGGGACGGCATCGCGCCCGACGTGGCGCAGTGGGCGGCCGCGGCCGCGCAGGGCACGTCGGGCGGCCCGGCGGTTGGCCCGCGACCCCGAGGC
>NZ_JAEVHN010000619.1:0-3585 GCF_016803375.1 Micromonospora sp. 4G55 | reverse complement strand
CCGACGCCGAGGCCCGGCCGGCGGGCGCGCCGCCGACCGAGGCCCGGCCGGCCGAAGCCGCGCCGGGGTCACCGTTCGAGCCCGGTACCTGGGCCCGCGCACGCGGGGAACTGGGATCGCCGTACGAGTTCATTCCTCACACCCTGCCGGTCGCGGTGGGACGCGGGGGCGCCACCACCGGGTTGCCGTGAGTTGACACACGTGACGTCCGCTCGCGGTACGACCGGAGCGACGCCGTGAGATGCGTACTATTCGGACCAATCGGGCCGTTGAGCTGCCGGGCGGGGTGTCCGTCGTCGACGGCACCGGTAGCGACCGGTCCAGCCAGGTTCACCGTTGCGCCTCTCGCCTTCGCTCTCGTGCCGGAGCGGCCCCGTTGGCGGTCACGCCGCCCACCGCGCCCTGCTCCGACCCGCCCTCGGCCAGCCCGTCCCGGCCGAGCAGGAACTGCTCGACGAGATGGTTCCAGTCACAGCCGAGGCACACCTCCACCACGAAGACCTGGAACTCACGCAGCGTCATCGCCAGCACGGGCAACTCGGCCAACGTGCGCGCCTGGCCGGCGGACTGCTTGAGTTCGTCCCCGTAAATGTAGTGGACGTGGATGAGGTTCTCGCTCCGGCAGATCGGGCACCGCTCCTCGGTCGGCTCCCCGTGGAACCGGGCGGCGTTCTTCAGGTACGGCGAGGCGTCGCAGACGTCGTACGTACCGACCCGACCGGCGAGGAGCTCACGCAGCACCGCCCGCTTCTTCAGCGAGTAGTCCACCACCTGGCGCTGCGTACGCATGCGGAGAAGGGTACGCGGTCCCGCCGGGTGAGGCGACCACCGTCACGATGAGTGACAAGAACATCCCGGAGCGGGGGTTTGCCCTGATCGCTGGTGAGGTACTAACGTGCGATGTATCGGTCCGATACATCGAGGCGGTTAACGGCCCTGCGCCGGGGTAGGAAGGATGGCCCGTGCTCGAGCTCGCCATCCTCGGCCTTCTGCAGGAGGCTCCGATGCACGGCTACGAGCTCCGCAAGGAGCTCGCGGCCAAGCTGGGAGCCATCCGGGCGGCGATCAGCTACGGCTCGCTCTACCCGACCCTGCGCCGGCTGCAGGCGGCGGGCTGGATCACCGAAGCCGCCGAGACACCCGCGACCGCCGAGGAGGTTCCCGCGCTGACCAGCCGACGAGGTCGGGTGGTCTACAAAATCACCGCGGAGGGCAAGGAACGCTTCGCCCAACTGATCGCGCAGGCCGGGCCCGAGACGTACGACGACACGGGCTTCGGTGTGCACTTCGCGTTCTTCGCCCGGACCGACCAGGCGACCCGACTCCGGATCCTGGAGGGTCGCCGCCGCACGATCGAGGAGCGTCGCGAAGGTCTTCGTGACGTGCTGGGCCGGGCGGCCGAGCGCCTCGACGCGTACACCCTGGAACTGCAACGCCATGGGCTCGACGCCTGTGAGCGCGAGGTCCGCTGGCTGGAGGAGCTCATCGCCAACGAGCGCTCCGGCCGTGCCCCGACGGTCCCGCAACCCGGGACAGCCGGCGGCCGACGAGACAACAACAGCCCGCCTCCGCCTGGAGAGTCCAGGAAAGAGCGGCCGTGATGAAGAAGAAGGAGGCAGACGCTATGGGCTCCGTCCGCGTCGCCATCGTCGGTGTGGGTAACTGCGCCTCGTCCCTCGTACAGGGCGTGGAGTACTACCGGAACGCCGACCCGAACGACCGCGTCCCGGGTCTCATGCACGTCACCTTCGGCGACTACCACGTCTCGGACGTGGAGTTTGTCGCGGCGTTCGACGTGGACGCCAAGAAGGTGGGCATGGACCTCGCCGAGGCGATCGTGGCCAGCGAGAACAACACCATCAAGCTGTGCGACGTGCCGCCGACCGGCGTCACGGTGCAGCGCGGCCCGACCTTCGACGGCCTGGGCCAGTACTACCGCGAGATCGTCGAGGAGTCCGACGCCGAGCCGGTCGACGTGGCCAAGGCGCTGCGGGACGCGCAGGTCGACGTGGTCGTCTCCTACCTGCCGGTGGGCTCGGAGCAGGCCGACAAGTTCTACGCCCAGGCCGCGATCGACGCCGGTTGCGCGTTCGTCAACGCCCTGCCGGTCTTCATCGCCTCCGACCCCGAGTGGGCCAAGAAGTTCGAGGACGCGGGCCTGCCGATCGTCGGTGACGACATCAAGAGCCAGGTCGGCGCGACCATCGTGCACCGGGCGCTGGCGAAGCTGTTCGAGGACCGCGGGGTGGAGCTGCTGCGCACGTACCAGCTCAACTTCGGCGGGAACATGGACTTCATGAACATGCTGGAGCGCACCCGCCTGGTGTCGAAGAAGATCTCCAAGACCCAGTCGGTGACCTCCCAGATCCCGCACGAGATGAGCAAGAGCGACGTGCACATCGGCCCGTCGGACCACGTGCCGTGGCTCGACGACCGCAAGTGGGCCTACATCCGCCTGGAGGGCCGCTCCTTCGGTGACACCCCGCTCAACGCCGAGCTCAAGCTCGAGGTGTGGGACTCGCCGAACTCCGCCGGTGTGATCATCGACGCCGTCCGCGCCGCGAAGATCGCCCTGGACCGCAAGATCGGTGGCCCGATCCTGTCCGCCTCGTCGTACTTCATGAAGTCCCCGCCGGTGCAGTACGCCGACCACGACGCGCACGCCGCCGTCGAGTCCTTCATCAAGGGCGAGGTCGAGCGCTGACGCGCTGACGCGTTGACGAGCAGCACGGCCGAGGGCCGGGTCCGAACGGACCCGGCCCTCGTCGCGTACGGGGTGGCTACTTCGCCCAGGACGGCTTGGTCCGCCGGGCCAGCTGCGCCCGCGGGTCCTGCGCCGCCAGTTCGCCGTCGGCAGGCAGGATCGCCGGGTTCACCCGCCCCGGCCCGACCACGAACGCGACCACGTCGAGGATCACGTGGGTGGTCTTCTGCGCGTGTACCGAGATGTGGTCGACCAGGGGAGTGATCCCGGTCAGGAAGAAGTTCGACAGGGTCTGGGCGGCCTGGAAGTTGATCGTCGAGAACGCCGGCGGACGCTGACCCGGGTACGGGTAGATCTGCAGGAAGCCGGCGGCGAGCGCGCCGGTGACGGTCACGTTGCCGTATACGGCCTGACCGAGGTAGACGAATTCCTCCAGGCTGACCTGGACCGTCCGGCCACCCAACAGCCGCCCCGCACTGTCCAGGTTGCCGGCGGCGTTGACGATCCGGGCCCGACCGGCGGCGGTCCGGGTGTCGATCACCCGCTGCGGCACGACCGGCACCAGCTCGTTGGAGTTGAAGCTGGTCCGCACGTAGTCGACGTAGTTGCCCTCCAGGCCCTCGCCGGTGACCGCCCAGATGGTCCCGGTCCGGTCCATCGTGACGGAACCCACCTCGGCCTCCGGATGGATGATGTCCCCGGCCGGCGTCAGCCGCAGGGCCGGCCCGGCGAGCTGGACCTCCTCGGCGTCGATGACGTGGGTGTTCTCCAGTCGGAGGGCGGCGGAGGTGGCCGAGCCGCCGCGCAGGGTGGTGGGCGTGCCCGCCTCGTTGACCTGCCCCTGGAGTACCGGCTCACCCGGCGCGGCCTGGGCGGGGCCG
>NZ_JAEVHN010000618.1:0-3593 GCF_016803375.1 Micromonospora sp. 4G55 | reverse complement strand
GGGCGACCGGGGCGGCGACCGGGGCGGTCGTGCCCCGGAGCGCGGCTACCGGCCCGAGGGTGGCGGCGAGGGTGGCGAGGGCGGCGAGCGTCCGCGTCGCCGGACCCGGCACAGCTGACCCACCGCGCCACAGCACCACCCACCCCTCGTCAACTGAAAGCAGGTTTCCGTGAGTCGGGCCCAGCGTTCGTCTTTTCCTGCGGGTCGACGGGGGGTGGGGCCGTCCGGAGCCGTCCGGCACGCCACCGGGACGCAGTCCGGTCGCGCGGGGTCGGGCCGGGCGGTCACCCGCACGCTGAGTGACGACCCGCTGGGCGGCACGGTACGTCGTACCGTGCTGCCCAGCGGGTTGCGCGTGCTCACCGAGGCGATCCCGGCGATGCGCAGCGTCTCGTTCGGCATCTGGGTGGCGGTCGGCTCGCGGGACGAGACCGGCCCGCAGGCCGGCGCGGCGCACTTCCTGGAGCACCTGCTCTTCAAGGGCACCCACAAGCGCGGCGCGCTGGAGATCTCCTCGGAGATCGAGGCGGTGGGCGGCGAGACCAACGCCTTCACCACCAAGGAATACACCTGCTACTACGCCCGCGTGCTGGACGAGGACCTGCCGCTGGCGATCGACGTCATGTGCGACCTGGTGGCCGACTCGGTGATCGAGGCGGCCGACGTGGAGACCGAGCGCGGCGTCATCCTCGAAGAGATCGCCATGCACGACGACGAGCCCGGCGACGAGGTGCACGACCTCTTCGCCCGCGCCGTCTACGGCGACCACCCCCTGGGCCGGCTGATCTCCGGCACCGAGGAGACGGTCACCCCGATGACCCGGCGGCAGATCCACAGCTTCTACCGGCGCCGGTACACCGCACCGCAGATCGTCATCGCCGCCGCCGGCAACCTGGACCACGCCGCCGTGGTCAAGCTGGTCCGCCAGGCGCTGCGCGGCACCCCGCTGGACACCGATCCGGCCGCGCCGGCTCCGCACCGGCCGGCCACCCCGGCGGTACGCACCAGGCCGGCCGCCACCCTGGTGGAGCCGAAGGAGTCCGAGCAGGCGCACGTCATCCTCGGCTGCCCCGGCATCGACCGCCTCGACGAGCGGCGCTTCGCCCTCGGCGTGCTCAACAACGTCCTCGGCGGCGGGATGTCCAGCCGGCTGTTCCAGGAGATCCGCGAGCAGCGGGGCCTGGCCTACTCGGTCTACTCGTACGCCAGCCAGTACGCCGACAGCGGCCTCTTCGCCGTCTACGCCGGCTGCGCGCCGGGCAAGGTGGACGAGGTGCTGGCGCTGACCCGCGCCGAGCTGGCCCGGGTGGCCGCCGAGGGGATCAGCGAGGCCGAGCTGGCCCGGGGCAAGGGCATGAGCAAGGGATCGTTCGTGCTGGGCCTGGAGGACACCGGCTCGCGGATGAGCCGGCTGGCCAAGGGGGAGCTGCTCTACGGCGACCTGATGCCGGTGGACGAGCTGCTCACCCGGGTCGACGCGGTCACCCTGGCGGACGTGAACACGCTCGCCGCCGAGCTGCTGAGCCGGCCGATGTCCCTGGCCGTGGTCGGCCCGTTCGGCGAGCACGACTTCTCCGCCTGACCCACCTGACCACCCGACCTGGAGTGGATCACCGGCGTCCCGTGGGACGTGGGTGGTCCCGGCGGGTGAGGGCGTCCCGATTGGGATAGGTTGTGCCCCGTGACTGACGAGCAGGAGAAGGGCCCGGACGAGCCGATCCGGGTCGGCGTGCTGGGTGCCCGGGGCCGGATGGGTGTCGAGGTGTGCAAGGCGGTCGACGCGGCCTCCGACATGGACCTGGTGGCGATGGTCGACCAGGGCGACTGGCTGTTCAACGCCTCCGACGCGGGCGCCGAGGTGGTCGTCGACTTCACCACCCCCGACGTCGTCATGGACAACCTGCACTGGTGCATCGACCAGGGCATCAGCGCGGTGGTCGGCACCACCGGCTTCACCGAGCAGCGGATCGAGCGGGTGCGCGGTTGGCTGGAGCGCAAGCCGGGCGTCGGCGTGGTGATCGCCCCGAACTTCGGCATCGGCGCGGTGCTGATGATGCAGTTCGCCGCGCGGGCCGCCCGGCACTTCGAGTCCGTCGAGATCATCGAGCAGCACCACCCGCGCAAGCTCGACGCCCCCAGCGGCACCGCCACCCACACCGCCCGCCGGATCGCCCAGGCGCGCGCCGACGCCGGTCTCGGTCCGTCACCGGACGCCACCTCCGACGAGGTGCCGGGTGCGCGCGGCGCCGACATCGACGGGGTACGCGTGCACGCCGTGCGGGCCACCGGGCTGGTCGCCCACCAGGAGGTGCTCTTCGGCACCACCGGCGAGACGCTGACCATCCGGCACGACTCGTACGACCGGGCCTCGTTCATGCCCGGCGTGCTGCTGGCCGTCCGCGCGGTGCGTACCCGCCCGGGCCTGACCATCGGCCTGGACTCGCTGCTCGACTGAGCGTCCGCCCGGCCGGCCCGGGTCGCGGGCCGGCAGGTGCGCAACGGCGGTCAAGCGCGCCGGCCATCCTCGGGTGCAGGCTGTTCGCATGACGACGACGGATGGCCTGGCCCGCATCCTGCACTGGGTGCAGGTGGGCGTGGACGATCCGGGCGTCAGCCCGGCCGCGCTGGCGGCCCGGGCGCACCTGTCCCGGTTCCACTTCGACCGGCTGGTCGCGGCGGCCACCGGGGAACCACCCGGCGCGCTGCGCCGCCGGCTGCTGCTGGAGCGCGCGGCGCACCGGCTCACCACCACCGACCGGACCGTCCTCGACGTCGCCGTCGAGGCCGGGTACGGCTCACACGAGGCGTTCAGCCGCGCCTTCCTGCGCTCCTACGGCGCGTCGCCGACCCAGGTCCGGCGGCGCCGGCCACTCACCTTCCGCGAGCTGGAGCTGCCCTGTCCCAGTGGCGTGCACTTCCAGCCCCCCGGTGGCCTGCGGCTGCCGGGCACCCACGAGGAGACCGCCATGGACGTCCTGCAACATCTCGTCGACCACCACGTCGCCACCCTGTCCGCCGTCATCGAGCGGGCCGCCACCCTCGACGACGAGGCGCTCGACCGGCCCGTCACCGTCTCGGTGGAGACCATCGACGACCGATCGACCCTCCGTTCCCTGATCAACGCCATGGTGACCCAGGAGGAGCACTGGCTGTCGGCGTTGCGCGGGGGCGGCTGGCCCGACGAGAGCGACCGGTCGATCGCCGGGCTGTCCGCGCGGCACGAGGTGGCCGGGCGAGACTGGCGGGCCTTCGTCGCCCGGACGCTCGCCGACGGGACGCTGGCCGACACCTTCGTCGACACCACCTGCTCGCCGCCGACCACCCACACCCTGGGCGGCACCATCGGGCACGTGATCACCTTCGCCGCGGTGCGCCGCACCCTCGCCATCGGGGCCCTGCACACCGCCGGGATCACCGACCTCGGAGCCGGTGACCCCCGCCCCTACCTGGACGCCCAGGCCGCCCTGAGCCGAACGGTGAGGCTCACCCCCCCACCCCTGCCCCCCGTCGATCTTGCCACTTTCGGCCCGCGTATCGCGCTTTTTGTCCGCTTCGCCGGGGCGCAAAGTGCAAGATCGCGGGGCGGGGACGGA
>NZ_JAEVHN010000617.1:0-3595 GCF_016803375.1 Micromonospora sp. 4G55 | reverse complement strand
GCGGGCGCCGGGCGGCGCGGTCACCGAGGCGCCCTGCGCCGGCCACCTGGAGGCCGCCCTGCCGTACGCGATGATCCCGGCCGAGCTGCTCGTTTTCGACGCCCTACCGCTGCTCGGCAACGGCAAGGTCGACCGGGCCGCGCTGCCGGAGATCCGGGCCGAGGCCACCGGCGCCGCCCGGGTCGCCCCGCGCACCGACACCGAGCGGGTGATCGCCGAGGTCTGGGCCGAGCTGCTGGACCGCCCCGACGTCGGCGTCGAGGACGACTTCTTCGCCCTCGGCGGCCACTCGCTGACCGCCCTGCGAGTCATCTCCCGGCTGCGGGACCGGCTGGCCGCCACGCTCACCCTGCGCACCTTCTTCGAGGCCCGCACCATCGCCCGGCTCGCCCGGAAACTGGAGGAAACCCGATGACCGCCCTCACCCTCGCCCAGCAGGAGCTGCTCCGCCAGCGGCTCGCCGGACGCGCCGCGGCGCGGACCGCCCCGGACGGGATCACCCGGGGCGGCGACACCCGTGACCTGCCGGTCTCCTTCGGACAGGAGCGGCTGGTCTTCCTCGACCGGCTCGACGGCGCCGGCGCGGCGTACACCATCCCGGTGGCCTGGCGGCTCACCGGGCCGCTGGACCGCGACCGTCTGGACGGGGCGTTCGCCGCCCTGGTCGACCGGCACGACGCGCTGCGCACCCGATTCAGCGTGGTCGACGGGGTGGTCCGGCAGGAGATCCTGACCGGCTGGGCCGGCGTCGACTGGGGCGACGCGGGCAGCGCCGCCGAGGTCGCCGAGGCGGCCCGGCGGGTCGCCGGGGAGCCGTTCGACCTCGCCACCGGGCCGTTGTTCCGGGTCACCGGGTGGCGGCTCGGCCCGACCGACCAGGTGGTCCTGCTGACCATGCACCACATCGTCGCCGACGGCTGGTCGATGGGCGTCCTCGTCCGCGACCTGGAGGCGCTCTACGCCGGCGACCCCCGGCCCGAGCCCCCGGTCCGGTACGCCGACTACGCGGCCTGGCAGCGCGGCGCGGCCACCGGCGAGCGGCTGGGCCGGGACCTGGCCTACTGGCGGGACCAGCTCGCCGGCCTGCCGCCGCTGGAGCTGCCCACCGACACCGCCCGCCCCGCCCGCCGCTCCACCGCCGGCGCCACCTGCGAGTTCACTCTGGAACCGGAACTGGTCGACGCGCTGGAGCGGCTGGCCAAGGAGCGGGGCGCGACCCTCTACATGGCCCTGCTGGCCGCCTTCGAGGCGGTGCTCGGCCGGCTCACCGGGCAGGTCGACTTCGGCGTCGGCACCCCGGTCGCCGGGCGGACTCGGCCCGAGGTCGAGCAGGTCGTCGGCTTCTTCGTGAACACCCTGGTGCTCCGGGCCGACCTCGGCGGGAACCCGTCCTTTGCCGACCTGCTCGACCGGGTCCGGGCCGACGCCCTCGGCGCGTACGACCACCAGGAGGCACCCTTCGAGCGGGTGGTCGACGAGGTCAGCCGGGACCGCAGCCTGGACCGCACGCCGCTGTTCCAGGCCATGTTCAGCCTCGACGACGACGCCGACGACCGGCCGGTCCGCCTCGGCGGGGTGACCGGCGAGCGGTTCGACCTCGACCTCGACGCGGTCAAGTTCGACCTGATCCTGCAGACCGCCCGCCGCCCCGACGGGCTGGCCGCCGCGTTCTTCCACCGCGCCGACCTGTGGCGACCGGCGACCGTGCGACGCTGGGCCGCGCAGTACCGCCGGCTGCTGGAACAGGCCGTCGCCCACCCGGACACCCCGCTGTCCGACCTGGACCTGCTCCCCGACGACGAGCGCACCCAGCTCGCCGACTGGGCCACCCCGGCGCGCGGGTACGACTCGGCGGACCTGCTGCACGAGCGGTTCGCCCGGCACGCTGCCGCCACCCCGGAGGCCGTCGCCGTGGTGGCGGGGGAGGAGCGGATGGACTACGCCACGCTGAACCGGCGGGCAAACCAGCTCGCCCACCGGCTGCGCGCGGGCGGGGTCGGCCCGGAGACGATGGTGGCGCTCTGCGTGAACCGGAACGTCGACCTGGCCGTCGGCACCCTCGGCATCCTCAAGGCCGGCGGGGCGTACGTGCCGCTGGACCCGGAGCACCCACGCGACCGGCTCGCCTACGTGGTGGGCGACGCCGGGGTCCGGCTGGCCGTGGTGTCGCCCGGCCTCGCCGACCGGGTGCCGTTGGAGCCGACCGGGCTGCTCCGGCTGGACGACCCGGCGATCGCCGCCGCGCCGGACGACGAGCCGGTGCCGCTCGCCACCGCCGACAACCTCGCGTACGTCATCTACACCTCCGGCTCCACCGGCCGCCCGAAGGGCGTGTGCGTGCCGCACCGGCAGGTCATCCGCCTCCTCGACTCCTGCGTGGACGCGCTCGAACTGCCGCCCGGCGGGGTGTGGAGCCTGTTCCACTCGTACGCCTTCGACTTCGCCGTCTGGGAGCTGTGGGGCGCGCTGACCCGCGGCGGATTGGTGGTGCTGGTCGACAAGGCCACCGCCCGCGACCCGCACCGGTTCGCCGCGCTGCTGGCCGCCGAGCGGGTCACCATGCTCAGCCAGACCCCCGGCGCGTTCCGCAACCTGCGCGCCGCCCTCGGCGACCGACCCCTCGCCGACCTCGGCGTGCGGCACGTGGTGCTCGGCGGGGAGAAGCTCGACCTGCCGGAGCTGGACGGCTGGCTCGACGGCCCGGGCACCGGCGTGCGGCTGGTCAACATGTACGGCATCACCGAAACCACCGTCCACGTCACCCACCGCCTGGTCACCGCCGCTGACCTCGCCGGGGATGCCACCTCGCCGATCGGCCGGGCGCTCGGCGACCTGACCGTCCACGTGCTCGACCGGCACCTGCGCCCCGTCCCCGTCGGCGCAACCGGCGAGCTGTACGTCGGCGGCGCTGGCCTGGCACGCGGCTACCTGGTCCGCCCCGGCCTGACCGCGGACCGGTTCGTCCCCGACCCGTTCTCCGCCGACCCCGGTGCCCGGCTGTATCGCACCGGCGACCGGGCCCGGCACCTGCCCGGCGGTGAGCTGGAGTACCGGGGCCGCTCCGACGACCAGGTGAAGATCCGCGGCCACCGGATCGAGCTGGGCGAGGTGGAGGCCGCGCTGCTGCGGCACGACGCCGTCGGCCAGGCCGCCGTGGTGGCCCGGGGCCAACGCACCGGCGAGCACCGGCTGCACGCCTACCTGGTGGTCGACGGGGAGCTGACTGGGGAGGAGCTGCGCCGTTGGCTGCGCGACCGGCTGCCCGAGGCCATGGTGCCGGCCACCTTCACCGTGCTGCCGGCACTGCCGCTGACCGCCAACGGCAAGGTGGACCGCCGGGCGCTGCCCGCGGTTGACGGGTCCACGCTGGATGACACCCGGGAGCACGTGCCGCCGGCCTCCCCCACCGAGCGGCTGCTCGCCGAGGTGTGGTGCGCGGCGCTCGGCGCGGAGCGGGTCGGCGTCACCGACCGCTTCTTCGACCTCGGCGGCGACTCGATGCTCGCGCTGCGGGTGGTCGGGCTCGCCGAGCGGCGGGGCGTCACCGTCGCGCTGCGCGACGTCTTCGCCCACCAGGCGCTCGGCGAGCTGGCCC
>NZ_JAEVHN010000616.1:0-3608 GCF_016803375.1 Micromonospora sp. 4G55 | reverse complement strand
GCCGCCCCGGCCGCCGCCGCCCCCGGCACGCCGGTCGTCCCCGAGGTGACCGACTTCGGCAGCCCGCAGCCGTCCACCGGCGCGCTGACCTTCACGCCGATCCCGCCGAACCAGCTCGACACCCTGGTCGTCCCCAACGGGTACGACCACGCGGTGGTCATCCGCTGGGGCGACCCGGTGGTCCCCGGCGCCCCCGAGTTCGACCTGCACGGGCAGAACGTCGCCGCGCAGTCGAAGCAGTTCGGCTACAACAACGACTTCGTCGGCGTGCTGCCGCTGGACCGGCGGGGCCGGCGGGCGCTGCTCGTGGTCAACCACGAGTACACCAACGAGGACCTGATGTTCCCCGGCTTCACCGGCCTGGACGCGCTGACCGTGGAGCAGCTGCGCACCGCGATGGCCGCGCACGGCATGTCCGTGGTGGAGCTGGAGCGGGTCGACGGCACCGGGCGGTGGCGTCCGGTCGCGGGCGGCCGCCGGCCGTACAACCGGCGGGTCACCGCGCTGGGCACGAAGTTCGAGCTGACCGGCCCGGCCGCCGGCTCGGCCTGGCTGCGCACCGCCGCCGACCCGAAGGGTCGTACGGTCGTCGGCACGCTGAACAACTGCGCCGGCGGGGTCACCCCGTGGGGCACGGTGCTCTCCGGCGAGGAGAACTTCAACCAGTACTTCGTCGGTGCGGACGCCGCCCCGGAGGAGCTGAAGCCGAAGCTGGCCCGCTACGGCATCACCACCACCGCCCGCCACCCCAGCGGCAGCCGCAAGTGGGAGCGGGCCGACGAGCGCTTCGACCTGGCGAAGCACCCGAACGAGGCGCACCGCTTCGGGTGGATCGTGGAGATCGACCCGTTCGACCCGGAGAGCCGCCCGCGCAAGCACACCGCGCTCGGCCGGTTCAAGCACGAGGGCGCCAACGTCATCGTGGCGAAGAGCGGGCACGTGGTCGCGTACATGGGCGACGACGAGCGCTTCGACTACCTCTACAAGTTCGTCTCCGACAAGAAGTTCCTGCCGGGCGACTCGTGGGTGGCCCGCAAGCACAACCTGACCCTGCTGGAGTCCGGCACGCTCTACGTGGCGCAGTTCGAGCAGACCAGCGCCGCCGAGATCGACGGCTCGGGCAGGCTGCCGGCCGACGGCGCGTTCGACGGCCGGGGCCGGTGGATCAAGCTGGTCAGCGGCAACCGCTCGTACGTCGACGGGATGACCGCCGCGGACGTGCTCACCTTCACCCGGCTCGCCGGGGACAAGGTCGGCGCGACCAAGATGGACCGGCCGGAGGACGTCGAGCCGAGCCTGCTCACCGGCAAGGTGTACGTGGCGCTGACCAACAACACCGACCGGGGCAAGCCCGGCAAGGCGCCGGCCGACGAGGTCAACCCGCGCAACCTCAACAAGCACGGCCAGATCCTGGAGCTGGTCGAGGACCGGGGCGACCACACGGCGGAGAGCTTCGCCTGGTCGCTGCCGATCGTCGCCGGCGACCCGACCGACCCGTCGACCTACTTCGCCGGGTACGACAAGACCAGGGTCTCGCCGATCTCCTGCCCGGACAACGTCGCCTTCGACGCCGCCGGCAACCTCTGGATCTCCACCGACGGCAACGCGCTGGGCAGGAACGACGGCCTCTTCGCCACCGCGGTCGAGGGTCCGGAGCGGGGGCACCTCAAGCAGTTCCTCACCGTGCCGGTCGGCGCCGAGACCTGCGGCCCGTTCATCACCGGCGACAACCGCTCGGTCTTCGTGGCCGTGCAGCACCCCGGTGAGATCACCGGCGCCTCCGTGAAGAAGCCGGCGTCCACCTGGCCGGACGGCGACTACGCCAAGCCGGGCGTGGTGGTCGCCTGGCGGCTGGACGGCGGCCCGATCGGCAGCTGACGTCCCCCTCGGTGGCCCGGCCTGGGCCATCGGTCGAAGGGCCCCACTCCCCGCCTGGGACGGGGCCCTTCTGACGTCCCACCCGGCCCGGCCGCTCGCCGCCCGGCACGCTTTGCGGCGTGTCGCGCTGTCCCGGCCAGCCGTCACCGCGACACGACGCAAACGGCGGCGCGGGCGGCGGCGGGCGGCGGCGGGGGTGAGGCGGCGCGAGAGGTCAGGTGTCGGCGGCGATGCCGTCGGCGACGGCGCGGGCGACGGTGAGCAGCTTGGCCCGGACCACCCGGGCCGAGGTCATCATCTCGCTGGCGGCAGGGCGCAGGCCAGCACGACCCGGCGTTCCATGTCCTTGTCCGGAGTGACCAGCACCGCCGCGCAGGCCACCCCCTGCCGGAACTGCCCCAGCTCCAGCTGCATGCCGCGCCGGTCTCCGGCGGCCAGGTCCGCCTCGAACGCCTCGACGGTGGTCAGGGTGGCCGTGGTGAACGGGCGCATGCCGTACTCGCGCAGGTAGCGAAAGCGCTGCTCGGCGGTGAGGGTGGCCAGCAGGCACTTGCCGAGCGCGGTGGCGTGCGCCCCCTCGTCGAAGCCGGGGACCAGGTCCTCCAGGTACGGCGAGCGCGGCCCCTCGGCGACCGCCGTGACCGCCACCTGCCCACCGACGAAGCGGCCCAGGTAGTGGCTCCAGCCGGTATCGGCGGCGGCCCGGCGCAGTGTCTCCCCGACCGCCGGCGGCCCCCGGAACGCGGTCACCAGCTCCCGGTACCGGTCGGCGACCTCCAGCCCCACGATGTAGGTGCCGTCCTCCCGCCGGATCACGTAGCCCTCGTAGGCGAGGGTGCGGACCAGGTGGTAGGTCGTCGCGACGGTCAGCTCGCACCGCCGGGCGATCTGTTTGACGGTCAGCCCCTTGGGGGCGCGACCGACCGACTCGAGCACGCGTAGCGCGCGGGAGACGCTCCGGATGAGATCCGAAGGCTCCGCCAGGGGGTCGCGCACAACCACCTCCGCAGCCGGGGAGTTACACCATATGAAAAACCGCCCGGGGACGGAACGCCCGTTCGGGTCGAGGATT
The DNA here is from genome assembly GCF_016803375.1 of Micromonospora sp. 4G55. Classification (NCBI taxonomy): domain Bacteria; kingdom Bacillati; phylum Actinomycetota; class Actinomycetes; order Micromonosporales; family Micromonosporaceae; genus Micromonospora; species Micromonospora sp. 4G55. Next base: position 658 of record NZ_JAEVHN010000616.1, on the reverse strand, counting down.
CCAGATCAGAGCGCACGTGGCGTGTATCGCTACGACACGCCGGGGTGCCGTGAGCTGGGCTCACGTAGGTTGGCCAGACCATGACCGACACCGCGCTCACTCCGTCGCCCCGCCCGCCGGCCGTACCCCCGCTGCGGGCCGGCGCCGGCGCCATCGCCACCACCGTCGCCTCGGTCCTGCCGGTGTTCCTCGTCGGCGGCCTGGCCGTGCAGATGGGTGACGATCTCGGCTTCTCCCCCGCCGGTCTCGGTTTGGCGGTCTCGGTCTACTTCGGCATCAGCGCGCTGGCCTCGGTGCCGTCCGGCCGGCTGGTCGAGCGGTACGGCCCGGCGGTGGTGGCCCGGGCCGGCATCCTGCTCGCCGCCGGCTGCCTGTTCGCCATCGCGGTGCTGGCCCGGTCGTACCCGGTGCTGGTGGCCCTGCTCGGGCTGAGTGCCGCGGCGAACGCGCTCGGGCAGCTCGCCAGCAACGCGGCGCTGGCCCGGCACGTGCCGGCCCGGCGGCAGGGCCTGTCCTTCGGGGTGAAGCAGGCGGCCATTCCGGTCTCCACCCTGCTGGCCGGCGCGGCGGTGCCCACCATCGCGCTCACCGCCGGCTGGCGCTGGGCGTCGTGGCGGCCGCCGGGGCCGCACTGGCCGCCCTGCCCGCCGTACCCCCG
>NZ_JAEVHN010000615.1:0-3610 GCF_016803375.1 Micromonospora sp. 4G55 | reverse complement strand
GCCGGTCTGCCGGGCCCGGGACGGGTCGGCCCGCCAGAAGCGGTTGAAGACCAGCTTCTCCTCCCCCGGCTTGAGCCCTCTCCCGTCAACGACTTTGCGCAGCATCTGGCCCTTCTAGCCGCTCCTGCCGCTGGACCGAACACGCCGCTGCTGGCGCGGGACACCGGGGTCGCCGAGCCGACCGTGCCGCTGCTGCTCCTGCTCGTCTCGGCCGGGGTGACCGTGGGTGGCCTGCTCGCGGCGCCGGCCGAACGGCTGGGCACCCGGGGCTACGCCGCGCTGCTCACCGTGGCCGCCGTCGCGCTCGCCGCCGGGGCGGGACTGCCCCACCCGGCGGGGTTCGTGCTGGTCGGTGTCGCGTTCTGCGCCTTCCAACTGGCCACGGTGCTGGCCGACGCCCGGCTCCAGGCGCGGATCACCGGGCCGGGACGGGCCACCGTCACCTCGGTCGCCGGCATGGCCACCGACCTGACCATCATCGCCGTCTACGGCGGGTACGCCCTGGTCGCCGCAGTGGGCGGCAACCGGGCCGCCTTCGTGATGGCGGCCGTGCCGTACCTGCTGGTGGCCCTCGTGCTGCTGGCCTCCCGCGACGCTCGCCGTGGCGGTCGCGGGCGGGAGCCGGTGGCCGGCCGCAGCGGCGGGCCGACGTGAATCGCGCCTGCACCCTGAGTCGCGCCGGTGGCCTGGCGGGCACGTTCGGCCGTTGGCAAAGCGGGCGGGGTGCCCGGCCCGGCGGGCGGCTCGTGTCGGTGCCGGCGGTTAGCGTGGCCGGATGACCGGTGTGAGCTACGACCGTTGGTACGCCGAGATCGTGCAGCAGAGCGACCTGCTGCGGTCGCATCTCGACGGCGCCGACCTGACCGTCGCCGTTCCGTCCTGCCCGGGCTGGAACGTGGGCCAGCTGGTGCGGCACCTCGGTGGCGGGCAGCGGTGGGCCGCGGAGATCGTCCGCACCCGGCCGTCCACGCCCCCGTCGGACAGCCACTTCCGCGACCTGTCGCCATACGCCGACGAGGACCCGGCGGTGGTGGGGCCGTGGCTGGTCGAGGGAGCCGCCGACCTGGCCGGGGCGTTGCGCGACGCCGGGCCGGCGGCGCAGGTGTGGACCCCGCTCGGGCCGGGCAGCCCGGCGTTCTTCGCGCGCCGGTTCGCCCACGAGACGCTCGTGCACCGGGCCGACGCCGCGCTCGCCCTGGGCCTCGACGTGGCGGTCGCGCCGGAGGTCGCCGTCGACGCCCTCGACGAGTGGCTGGAGCTGGGCGCGCTGCCGCAGATGTTCGACTTCCACCCGGACCGCCGGGAGCTGCTCGGCCCGGGCCGGACGCTGCACCTGCACGCCACCGACACGCGGGCCGAGCTGGGCGCCGAGTGGGTGGTGGACCTGACCGGCGACGGAATCGCCTGGCGGCGGTCGCACGAGAAGGCCGCCGTGGCCGTACGCGGGCCGCTGTCCAACCTGCTGCTGCTGGTCTACGGCCGGCTTTCCGTCGACACGGCGGGCGTCGAGGTGATCGGGGACGCGAAGCTGCTCGACTTCTGGCTGGAACGGGTCGCCTTCGGCTGACCGGGCCGGCCCGGTGACGGCGACGACCGCCACCGGGCCGGCGGTCAGCCCGGCAGGTGCACGGAGGTCGTGCTGCTCAGCGCCCCGCCTCGCCGGACTCCAGCAACTGCTTGAGCGCGGCCAACCGGTCCCGCCAGTACGCCTTGAGCGCGGCCGCCTGCTCGGCGTCGGTGAGCTTCTCGTGCACCACGGCCACCGAGGCCTTCGTGTCGCCCTTGGGCGAGAAGCCGACCACGATCCGGGTCGGGCCGCCCTCCCAGTCGGCGCGGAAGGTCTTCGGCCGGGTGGCCGTGCGTACCCGGATTTCCACGTCGGGCAGCCACCGCCGGCGCAGTCCGTCGTCGCTGAACGCCTCGAACAGCCGGTCCACCGGCACGGCGACCGTACGGCTGCCGCTCGCCTCCCAGCCGCCGCCGCGCCGCTGCCCGGGGGCGCGCAGGCCACGCGCCTGCTCGTACCCGACGGTGACGGTCTGCGCCCACCAGCCCGGCACCTCGTGGGCGGTCACCAGCCAGCGGGCCGTCTCGGTGTGCGTACGCTGCACCGCGCCCCACTCGTCCAGCAGGGCGAACCACTCGTCCCAGCCCCGGCCGGTGCGCTCGCGGAGCATCGCCTCGGAGATCCGGTCGGCCTGTGCAGCCCCCGATCCGGGGGCCGGGGGAGTGGATTCGGCGGGCGCCGCGGTCGGCGGTTCAGCCGCGACGGGGCCGGCCAGCAGGTGCCGGCGGGCCGCCGTGTAGCTCTCGCCGGTCTTGTCCATCCGGGTACGGACCCGGGACTTGAAGGATTTCTGGCGCGTCATCACATGCTCCCTGTCGACGGCGCGGTCGTGGGGACTCACGCTCCTGTCGACCCGCCGTTGCCTGGGCATGTGGCACGGCGCCCCGAAGACTCAAGGTCTCCTTTGCCTCCGCGACGCCGGTGGCGTGAGCACCGGTAAGGAGGTGAGGCGCGGGACGGCGCCGACGCCATGGTAACGCGCCGCGCCACGGCGGGCGAGCAGGTCGCGCCGGCTCAGTCGGGCAGGGCGTCGAGGTAGACCCAGTGCCCGTCCTCCCGGACGAAGCGGCTGCGCTCGTGCAGCGTCCCCGGCCGGCCGGCCTCGCGGTAGTGGGCGCGGAACTCGACGGTGCCGGTGCTGTCGAACAGGCCACCCCGGTCGGTGTCGACGATCTCCAGGCGGGTCCACTGCTCGCCCGGGTCGAGCCGCAGCCGGGCCGGTCGGGTGGAGGAGTGCCAGCTGCGCAGCAGGTACCCGGCGTCACCGACGGCGAAGGCGCTGAACCGGGAGCGCATCAGCGCCTCGGCCGTCCCGGCCGTGCCCTCGCCGCGGTGCACCGGGCCGCAGCAGTCGGCGTACGGCAGGCCGGAGCCACACGGGCACGGCCGGTCCTGGTCGTCGGCCGCGCTCCGGCGGGCCCCACGTTTCGCCACGGCACCCATCCTGCCGCACCGGTCGGGTGCGGAAACCGGCAGCCGGGTGACGCGGCCGACCCGCCCGGCGACGGCTGCCGGCGTATTTCGGGTACGACGAGAGGGCCGCCCCGGGTGGGCCGGCCCTTGTCGGTGGTGCTGGTGGGTCAGGAGGCGGCGGAGTAGCCGCGGGTGGCGATCCAGTCGGCGAGGTTGTCGACGCTGATGCGGTAGGAGGCCTGGTCGGGGTTGGCGGAGTCGGCGATGGTGACGGTGTTGCCGCCGTCGCGGTAGCCGATGACGCTGATGTAGTGCCCGCCCTCGAAGGAGTGGGTGGTGCCGTCGGTGTCGGTGGTGGTGCCGGCGATGTTGGCGACCACGGCGCGGCCGTCGTCGATGGTGCGGACGATGTCGGTGCGCAGCTTGTCGGTCTGCTTGCGGTCGGCCTTGCTGTCGCGGATCTCCACCGACCGGTAGGCGTCCTTGCTGCCGGTCTCCTTGTTCAGCACCGGGGTGATGTCGTTGATGCTGTTGGTGCCGTCCTCGGTGGTGCCCATCTCCTTGGCCATCGCGTCGACGTCGATGTCCTTGCCCTGCACGGACAGGGCGTTGCGGGTGGCGGCGGGGCCG
>NZ_JAEVHN010000614.1:0-3620 GCF_016803375.1 Micromonospora sp. 4G55 | reverse complement strand
GGGGCGTCGGCCGGGCGGGCGGCGACCGACCGGGACAGCCCGCGGTCGACGCGACGAAGAGCAGGCCGAGCAGCCAGAAGGCGAAGGCGAAGAAGACCGCGCTGACCGACACCCCGGCGTAGCCGAGCTGCCCGGCGTCGATGAACGGGTACGGGTACCGGTGCACGACGAGTCCGCGCACCAGCGCGAAGCCCAGGTACGCCACCGGGAAGGCCAGCCACCAGGCGGCGTAGCGCAGCCGTAGCCGCCCGCGCTGGTCGAACAGCGCCCAGTCGGCGATCGCGAGCAGCGGCACGACGGTGTGCAGGAACTGGTTGCCCAGCGCCTCGCCGAGCGCGCGGTCCGGCTGGGGCATCGCGAAGGGGCTGGCCGGGTTGGCCAGGACCAGGTGGTAGACCACCCCGGTGATGGTGATGTAGAGGGTGACCGCGCCCTTGAGCGCCGACGGCGGCTCGGGCCGTGCCCGCCAGGCCCGCCAACCCGCGTGGCCGGCGAAGAGCCCGACCGCGACGTTGCTCTGGATGGTGAAGTACGGCAGCAGGCCGGTGACCGTGGCCGGACCGAGCGCGGTGAGCACGATCCCGGCCAGCACGCTGATGACGATCGTCAGGCGGAAGGCCACCGCCACGCGTCGACGCCGCAGACTCATCGGCGCAAGCTATCAGCCCCGCCGCTCACCGGCCGGCGGAGCCGGCTGGCCGGCGATGGTCAGCCGGTCGGGCGGGACGGGACGGTCCGGGCGGGGGCGTCCGGCTTGCCGTCCGCGGTGGAGGTGCGTGCGAGGGCCGGCTGGTCGACCGTTCGGTGGGCGTCGGGTGGTCGGCCGAGGGGGGGTGCGGAGGGGGGTGCCGGGGGTCCCGGTGTCGCGGACCACGCGCTCGCAGTAGCCGGCCACCTCGTCCCGGCCACCGGCCCGGGGTGACGAGGTCGGCGAAGGCCGGGTTGTCCAGGGCCCGGCCGGGGTTGTCGCCGGCCGCGGCGCGGTAGGAGCGGCACAGCCCGAGGATCGACGCGGCCGGGGTCGGCCTGCTCGGTTCCGGCTGCCCGCTGGACGGAGCGGCGGACCGCGGCCCGGCGGTGGTGGGCGGGGTGGATTGCGACCCGGCGGACGGCGGGGTGACCGGCGCGTCGCGGTGCAGCGGTCCTGGCAACGTGCCGGTGGCGGCGGCCAGGGCGACGCCCCCGGTGGCGGCCACGGCGAGGCCGGCGAGCGCGACCTTCAGCCCGGCCAGTCGGGCCAGGGAGAACGAGCGGGCGGGCGACGGAGCCGGCAGCGGAACCCCGGCGCGGGCGCTGCGGAACGCGTGCATCGCGGCGGTCTCCCCGCGCAGCTCGCCGGGGTACGGCGCGGCACGCACCGCCGTCAGCAGCCGGACGAGCGGCTCCGGGCCGTCGTGCGGGTCGACGACCGGGCCGACGAGCAGCCGCTCGACGGTTTCCTGGTCCATCCGATGTGCGTTCATCTCGTGTCCCTCAGCGCCGGGCACCCCCCCGACGTCACATCTCCGCCCTGAGGGTGGCGCTGATCACGCGGCGACACCCGACAGGTCAACCGCGAAGTGTCAGCGCCTCTACGGTGCGTGACAATGAGGGCGTTGGGCTGCCGGATGCGCTGGCTGGGCGGGCCATCGGGATCGGCGGGATCCGGGACGACGTCTACGACCCCGCTGACCCGGGACGGGTCAGCCCATCGTCTTGGCGCCGTCGATCGCCTCGCGGAGGATGTCGGCGTGCCCGGCGTGCTGCGAGGTCTCCGCGATGAGGTGCAGCAGGACCCGGCGCACCGACCAGCTCGCACCCGGCTCGAACCAGGGCGCCACCGGCAGCGCCTGCGCGGCGTCCAGGTCGAGGGTGGCGATCAGATCGTCGGTGCGGGCGGCGACCTGCGCGTAGTGATCGAGCAGCCCGGCGAGCGTCTCGCCCTCGACCATCCGGAACCCGTTCGCCCAGTCCAGCGGCTCGCTCTGCATCGCCTCCGCGCCGCCGACCGCGAACCGCATCCAGCGATCCTCGGTGACCGCCACGTGCTTGATCAGCCCGCCGAGGCAGAGCTCACTGACCGTGGTGCGCGCCGCGGCCTGCTCGTCGGTCAGCCCGCGCACCGTCTGTCGCAGGAAACCCCGGTGCCGGCCGAGGGTCTGGGTCAGGTCGGCCCGCTCGCCGGTGAGAACCCGCTCCGAAGTGGTCATCGCTGCACCTTCCGTCGATGTCGTCGAGGCTCAGGCTAGGCCGGTGCACCGACAGTTCCGCGCCCGCCACGCGACGCCAGCGGTTGCCGATCCGGCGCTCCGGCGGTCCACTGAACTACATGGGTGACATTTTGGTCGGCACGTCCTCCTGGGCGGACCAGACCCTGCTGCGGTCCGGCTGGTACCCGCGATCGGCGAAGACCCCCGCCGACCGGCTCGGCTTCTACGCCCGCCACTTCGGACTGGTCGAGGTGGACACCTCGTACTACGCCGTCCCGGCACCGGAGACCGCCGCCGGCTGGGTCGAGGCCACCCCGCCCGGGTTCACCTTCGACGTCAAGGCGTTCAGCCTCTTCACCGGCCACCCGACACCGGTGTCGATGCTGCCGAAGGACCTGCGGCCGGCCGGTGGCCCGGCCCGGATCCGCCGGCGTGAGCTGCCCGAGCGGGCGTACGAGGAACTGTGGCGTCGGTTCCGGGCGGCGCTGGAGCCGCTCGCGGCGGACGACCGGCTCGGCGCGGTGCTGTTGCAGTTCCCGCCGTGGCTGACCCGGAGCGAGGCGCCCGGCGACGGATCGTGGAGCTGGCGGGGCGCTGCCGGCCCTGGCCGGTGGCGGTGGAGCTGCGGCACGCCTCCTGGTTCGAGGACACGGCCGCCGCCGAGACGGTGGCCTTCCTGCGCGACAACGACCTCAGCATGGTCTGCGTGGACATGCCCCAGGGCCACCCGTCCTCGGTGCCGCCGATCATGGTCGCCACGGCCGAGCCGGCGGTGGTCCGGTTCCACGGGCACAGCGCCCACTGGGAGGACGGCAGCAAGGAGGACCGGTTCCGGTACGCCTACTCCGACGGGGAGCTGCGCCGTTGGGCGGAGCTGCTGACCGACCTGGCGGAGAGCGCCGGCGAGCTGCACGTGCTGTTCAACAACTGCTGCGAGGGGCAGGCCCAGCGCGACGCCGGCCGGCTGGCCGAGCTGCTCGGCGTGACCCCCGCGCCGGAGCGCGCCGGGGTGTGAGGCGGTTTGTCGTCCCGGGGCACGGGTACCGCGCCGGCAACGACAGAAAGGTGCCGCGATGACGCAGGAACAACAGCCGGGCGACGGCCATAATTCGGCCACCGCGCCGACAGCCGGCGCTCCGGACCGAATGAGGGCCGTACCGGACGACGCCGAGGCCCGCCGGGTCCGCGAGGCGGAGGAGGCGCACGGCGGCAGCATGGCGCCGGGACTGGTGGACGAGACGGGCCGGCCGGTCGCCGAGCCCCCGCCGCCACCGGCCGGTGAGGAGGACGGCACCGGCTCCTGACCGGCAGGCCGGATGGACCGCCGGCCGCGCCACGGATCTCCGTGGCCGGCCCCGCCCGGCGTAAGTGGTCGGTGGGCTTCCCGGTGCCGACCGGAGCCGGGCGGGGTCTTCTTCCCGCCCGGCCGCC
>NZ_JAEVHN010000613.1:0-3621 GCF_016803375.1 Micromonospora sp. 4G55 | reverse complement strand
GTGCTCCCGGCCGCGGCGCGGGGACGACACCGGGGGCGGCGGGCCGGGGCGCGGCGGCGCGCCGGGGCCGCCGGAAGAGGTCGAGGAACGGGGAGTCGATGTCGGTGCCGTCGCCGACGAGCATCGGCGGGCTCGGCTCGACCGGCGGTACGCCCCGGCCGTTCGTCGGCCGCGGCGGCTGGAAGACGCCGACGCCACCCTGCCCGGGACTGGTCACCAGAGCCGGGTCGGACGGCTGCTCGTCCTGGATCTCCTCCTCCGGGTAGTCGAGCGACCGCGCACGGTTACCGTGTGGGGCGCTGTGCCGTCCGGCCGGGAAACCCGGCGTGGAAGAGCGACTCATGCGACCGCCTCACCCGCGTGGTTCGACTGCCCGATCGACGTACGCCCGGTCATGCCAGTTCCTCCCGGATCCTGATCCGGCTGCCGACCAGGCGGGGGTCCCGCAGCTCAGCGGCCGGCTCCCGGGTGCGTCGCCAGTCGGTCAGGGCGGTGCGGATGACCATCCGTGCCGGCCGGTCCGGGTCGACGTACCGGAAGATGAACGAGGTGCTCACGATGGCGAGCGCGATCTCCCAGGCGGGGAAGAGCTCGACCTGCAGCGTGAACAGCCAGTGGATGAACATGTAGAGGGGTACGAGCAGCATGAACAGGCCGTACTGGGCGTACGGCAGGTGGACGGGAAGGGTGTAGCCGGGCGGCCCGAGGTAGACCAGGCGAGCCCGGTAGATGTCGTCGTCGGTGCGCAGCCGCATGTCTCGCCCGGGCCTATTCGAAGATCAGGTCGATCAGGTAGTCACCGACGAAGAAGAGTGTGGCCGCCCCGGCGATGAAGGCCAGGCCGACGATCGCGATGGCCGAGCTGGTGAGCACCTTGGAGATCTCACCCCGGCTGGCCCGGCCGATGAAGATGACACCGAGCACGGCGAGCAGGATCGGCGCGATCTTGCTGGCGAAGAAGGTGACGACGCCGTTGGTGTCGATGCCCTTCGGAGCCTCTTCGGCGAGCGGTGTCGTCGCCAGGGTGTGCAGGGCCTGCGCGACGCCGGACGTCGCCGTCTGCATGAGCTCGAAGGCGATCACTGGAACCTCCCCATGTCGCGGCCGGCGGTGCCGCGGCGGTGCAGTAGGCAAGCCTGGCGGGAAATGTGCTCACTCAGCGCAGCGTCGGCGACGCTACGTTCGTTACCCACCACGGAGAGTGGTGAGCTTTGGGGGGGATTCTTCCCGCTTCGGCCCTCCCTCCAGGCTTCGCCATCTCGATGCTGGGCAATTCCACAGCGTACGGCCCGCCCTCCTTTGCGACAACCCGCGAAGAGTCGGCCCGATTCGACCCGGACGACCGATCGTACACCTGTTCCAATGCGCATGTCAGGGGGCCGCCGGAGCGGGCGTGGACGACCGGTACCGTCTAGTCGTGACCGATCTGGTACGGGCGCAGGCCCCGGTGGTGATGGGCGTCCTCAACGTCACGCCCGACTCCTTCTCCGACGGTGGCCGCTACGCCGACCTCGACGCCGCGGTCGCACACGGGGTACGGCTGCGGGCGGAGGGCGCCGCGCTGATCGACGTCGGTGGCGAGTCCACCCGGCCGGGCGCCGACCGGGTCGACCCCGCGACCGAGGCGGCCCGGGTCCTGCCGGTGATCCGGGAGCTGGCCGCGGCCGGCGTGGCGGTGAGCATCGACACCAGCCGGGCCTCGGTTGCCGAGGCGGCCCTGACCGCCGGGGCCACCGTCGTCAACGACGTCTCCGGCGGGCTCGCCGACCCGGACATGGCCCGGGTGGTGCGCGACGCCGGCTGTCCCTGGGTGCTCATGCACTGGCGCGGGCACTCGCGGGGGATGCGCGAGCTGGCCACCTACACCGACGTGGTCGCCGACGTGCGCGCCGAACTGGGCCGGCGGGTCGACGAGGCGCTGGCCGCCGGGGTGGCCCAGCCGGTGGCCACCGTCCGGCACCTGCACCTGTCGGAGCGCCCGCTGGTGGTGGTGCCGCTGGCCATGGCCGGCGAGGCGAACGCGCCACTGGCGGCGCTGGTCGGCGCGGCCCCCGACGAGGCGCGGCTGCTGATCGTGCCGCAGCCCCGCAACCGGGACCAGCGCTTCCGCTTCGCCGCCGAGCTGGCCGCCACCGTGCTGCCCTACCTCGACGAGTTCCGCGACGTCACCGAGGCGGTGCCGATCGACCGGGGCCGCGACGTCCGGCACCGGTACGTCGACGCGCCGCAGCTGCTGGTGCCGAACCCGGCCGGGATCACCTTCCTGCGGCTGCTGGGCCGCTCCACCCGGTTCCGCCGCCCGGACGGCGAGCACCCGGTGCACCCGTCGGTGCCGCTGCTCGGGCGGTGGCTGACCTTCTTCGCCGAGCGGGCCGAGCACCCCGGCTCGTCGGCGCTGGTGGCGATGACCGACGCGCTGAGCCTGCACTGGGCCACCGGCCAGAGCGTGGTGGAGGACCTGCACCTGCCGGCACTGCTCGGCTGGATCGATCCGCCGGCCGGCATGACCGGGGCGCAGGCGGCCGCCCGGGCCGAGGACGCGGCGGTCTGTCCGCCCGCCGGCCCGGCCACCGATCCGGAGTTCGACAACCGGGTGCTCGCCCCGGCCGTCGCCGCGTACGCCGACGCGGGGGACGACCCGGTGGCGCGCGGCGCGGCGTACGCGGAGCTGGAGCGGGTGCTGCGCGACCAGTTGGCGCCCACCTGGGAGCTGATGTGGCGCGGCGTCGGGCTGCTGCGGACCCTGCCGCCCGGGGCCCGGGTGGCCGGCCGCTGGGACGGCGACAAGGACGCGTTCACCGGCCACGCCGAGCACGTCGACGCGGGCGGCGGCCCGCAGCCCCGGCGCGACGGCGCGGTGGTGGCCGCCCAGCGGCTGCATCGGCTGGAACGCGCCCTGACCACGTACGCGGTGCAGCGCGCCTACGACGATCCGCTGGTGATGGCTGAGCATCGGCTGACCGGGGAGGCGTTCGTCGGGGACGTGACGCTGGCCGATCCGAAGCGGCTCGACGACACGGGGAAGCGGCCGGTGCTGCGCCCCCGGATCCAGCTCGTCACCACCGAGCCGGTGCTGGTGCCGGTCGGCACGACGCTCCACTCGCCGGCCCGGCCGGCGCAGAAGGCCAGGGTGGTCTTCCTGACCCCGGCGGCGGACGGCAAGACCGAGGTGGTGCTGGAACTCTCCGGCGCGATGGGCCGGGGGCTGACCGCGCCGCCCGGCAGCGTGCCGGAGGTGGGGGAGCGGCTCTGCTACACCACCCTGTCCGAGGCGTTCCTGCCCGCCGGGGCGTTCCCGACGCCGGAGGAGACGCCGTGGACGCACGGCGGCCCCCCGCCCACCCGCGCCGACGACACGCCCGCCGCGAGCGACGCCGACCCCGCCGAGGACTGGGCCTGAGCAGCGGCGGCCCGGGCATCGCCACCGTCACGCGCCGGCCCGGGCATCGCCACCGACCCCGCCGAGGACTGGGCCTGAGCAGCGGCGGCCCGGGCATCGCCACCGTCCACGCGCCCGGCCCGGGCATCGCCACCGTCCACGCGCCCGGCCTAGGCGACGCCGACGGCAACGGCTGACCGCCGCGACGCCCCCGCGCCCCTCGTGGCCGGACAGCTTGCCAC
>NZ_JAEVHN010000612.1:0-3627 GCF_016803375.1 Micromonospora sp. 4G55 | reverse complement strand
GGTGGTGATGAGGGTGCGGGTTGTTGTTCGGAGGCGGTCTTCGCCGAGTTCGGGGCGTACGGCGTGGATGTGTTCGGCGGCAAGGGCGGCGAGCGCGGTGTGCGCGTCCGCGGCCGGTCCGGACGGTCGGCGAGCAGCAGGGTCAGGTGCTGGTGCCAGAACCGGTATGCACCGATCCGGTAGCGGGCGCCGGGCGCGGCGGTCTCGGAGATCCGGACCAGGTCGAGGTGGGCGAGCAGATAGTCCAGGTAGGCGTCGACGAAGGCGCGCAACCGGTCGCGGGCGGGCGCAGGCGCGTCGGCCGGTCCCGGCCCGAGCGGCGGCGGACCGAACAGGATCGCCGACTGAAGCCCGCGTTCCTGCTCGTCGAGGAGGGCGGTGGCGAGGCCGGCCTTGTCCCCGAAGCGCCGGAACAGGGTGCCCTTCCCCACGCCGGCGGCGGCGGCGACCGCGTCCATCGAGACCGCCTCCACGCCTCGCTCTCGGAAGAGTGTCGCGGCGGCGTCCAGCACGGCGGCCCGGTTGCGTGCCGCGTCCGCCCGTTCGCGCGGCGGCGCACCGCGCAGTTGCAGCAGCTCGGCGGGTGGGGTGGCGGAAGCGGACTGCGGTCCGCTATCGTTCCGAGGCATAACCGGACTCTAGTCCACTTATCTTGGAGGTTGCCATGACCGCTCGGATCAGCCGTGACGAACTGCGTACTGCCATCGAGGCCGGCACCGTGACGGTCGTTGACGCCCTCGGCGGCGAGTACTACGCACGACAGCACCTCCCGGGCGCGATCCCGCTGGTCGAGGCCGAGGTGGCCGAGCGGGCCGGCGAGCTGCTGCCGGCCCGGGACGCCACCATCGTCACCTACTGCTCGAACCCGTCCTGCCCGAACAGCGGCCGAGTGGCCGACCGGCTCGCCGCGCTGGGCTACACCGACGTCCGCAAGTACGCCGAGGGCATCGAGGACTGGGTGGCCGCCGGCCTGCCCACCGAATCGGGCGCCCTCGCCCGGTGAACCGCAGCCGGGGTACGCGTCGGTCGCGTACCCCGGCCGGCCGGTCAGGACGGCAGCGGGGTGAGGCGGGTGCGGGGGCCGGCGCGCAGCACGCCGGAGGGGAGCTTCTTGCCGACCAACTCCTCGGCCAGCTCGGCCGCCTCGATCAGCGCGTCCAGGTCGATGCCGGTGTCGATGCCCATGTCGTGCAGCATGTGCACCGCCTCCTCGGTGGCCAGGTTGCCGCTGGCCCCCGGGGCGTACGGGCAGCCGCCGAGGCCGCCGACGCTGGCGTCGAACTCGGTGACACCCAGCTCCAGGGCGGTCAGCAGGTTGGCCAGGGCGGTGCCCCGGGTGTTGTGGAAGTGCAGCAGCACCGGGATGTGCGCGTTGCGGTCCCGTACGGCGGTGACCAGCTCGCGGACCCGCCGGGGCGTACCCATGCCGGTGGTGTCGCCGAACGCGACCCGGTCCGCGCCGTCGCGGACGACCCGGTCGACGATGCCGGCCACCCGCTGCGGGTCGATGTCGCCCTCGTAGGGGCAGCCGAAGCTGGTCGCCACGATCACCTCGGCCCGGGCGCGGCGCCGTGCAGCAGGTCGATCAGCTCGGCGATGTCGTCCAGCGACTCCTCGGTCGAGCGGTTCACGTTGCGCCGGTTGTGCGTGTCGCTGGCCGAGACGACCACCTCGATCTCGGTGAACCCGGCCGCGAGGGCCCGCTGCGCACCCCGGGTGTTGGGCACCAGGGCCGAGTAGCGCACCCCGTCGGCCCGGGTGGCGCGCTGCCACACCTCGTCGGCGTCGGCCATCTGCGGGATCGCCTTCGGGTGCACGAACGACACCGTCTCGATCCGCTGGACGCCGGTGCCGGAGAGCGCGTCGAGCAGCCGCACCTTGGCGTCGGTGGGGATCGGGTCCTCGTTCTGGAGCCCGTCCCGCGGCCCGACCTCACGGATGGAGACGAAGTCCGGCAGTTCCGCCATAAGGGGTCACCTCACTGTGACGTAGTGCTGTGGGGGTCTCCCCCCAGCATCCCACCCGCCGCTTCCCGGGGGTCGATCATGAGGTTGACCGGGGCGATCCGCCGGCCAACCTCATGATCAACGCGAACAGGCGGGGTCAGCGCATGCGGGAGACGATGCCGGTGTCGTAGTCGCCGGAGAGGAACTCCTCGTTCTCCAGGAGTTCGGCGAAGAAGGGGAGGTTGTTCTTCGGGCCGGCCAGTTCGAAGGCGGCGACGGCCCCCTTGGCGCGCGCGATGGCCTCGGCGCGGGTGGCGCCGCTGACGATGAGCTTGGCCATCAGGCTGTCGTAGAACGGGGTGACCGTGTTGCCCTCGATGTAGCCGGAGTCGACGCGGACGCCCTCGCCGGTCGGCTCGACCCAGGTCTTGATCGCGCCGGGCCCCGGCAGGAAACGCTTCGGGTCCTCGGCGTTGATCCGCAGCTCGATGGCGTGCCCGCGCGGGGCGAGCGCGTCCGGGTCGAACGTCGGTGCCAGGCCGGCCGCCACCCGCAGCTGCTCCTCCACCAGGTCCACGCCGTAGACCAGCTCGGTCACCGGGTGCTCGACCTGGAGGCGGGTGTTCATCTCCAGGAAGAAGAACTCGTTCGTGGCCGGGTCCAGCAGGCACTCCACGGTGCCGGCGTTGCGGTAGCCGACCGCCTCGCCGGCCCGTACCGCCGCCGCCAGGAACCGCTCGCGCAGCTCCGGGGAGACCGCCGGCGACGGGGACTCCTCGACCAGCTTCTGGTTGCGCCGCTGCACCGAGCACTCCCGCTCGCCCAGCGCCACCACCCGGCCGTCGGCCAGGCCGAGGATCTGCACCTCGACGTGGCGTACCCGGGGGAAGTACCGCTCGATCAGCACCGAGCCGTCGCCGAACATCCGCTCGGCGAACGAGCGCACCTTGTCGTACTCGGTGCGCAGCGCGGTCTCGTCGGTGGCCACGCCCATGCCCATGCCGCCGCCACCGGCCGCGGCCTTGACCATCACCGGGTAGCCGATCTCCGCGGCGGCCGCGACCGCCGCGTCCAGGTCGGCCGCCGGGTCGGTGGTGCCGGGCGCGACCGGAACGCCGGCCGCCGCCATCAGGTTCCGGGCATTGATCTTGTCGCCCATCGCGGTGATCGCGTCCGCGCGGGGCCCGACCCAGATCAGGCCGCTGGCCTCGACGGTACGGGCGAAGTCCGCGTTCTCCGACAGGAAGCCGTAGCCGGGGTGGATCGCCTGCGCGCCGGTCGACTTGGCGGCGGCGAGGATCGCCTCGACGTTCCGGTAGCTCTGCGCCGGGTTGGCCGGGCCGACGCAGACCGCCTCGTCGGCCTCGGTGACGAACGGCAGGCCGGCGTCGGCCTCCGAGTGCACCGCGATCGCGCGGATACCGAGCCGCTTGGCGGTACGGATGATCCGGCGGGCGATCTCGCCCCGGTTGGCGACCAGCAGCGACTCGATCATGTTTCCTCCCGACGTCCAGGGGTGGGGACGGGTGCCAGGTAACCACGAGCCGCCGGTTACTCACGAGTCGCCCGCCCCCCACCGGCGTGGTGATCAAGAAGTTTGCGTCGGCTTGAGCCGGATTCCTGACCCAAACTTCTTGATCAACCGAGGCGGGCGGGGAGGCGCGGGGCGGCACGGGCGGCG
>NZ_JAEVHN010000611.1:0-3627 GCF_016803375.1 Micromonospora sp. 4G55 | reverse complement strand
GGGGTCGGGCCGCCGCCGACGTGCGCGACGAAGACCGGGCCGCCGGCGCCGGGCACCGGCGCGAGCACCCGGCCCGGCTGCTCCACCAGCCACGGGAACCGGCCCCGCAGGCCGTCGAACCGGACCCGGGTGAGCACCGGCAGGCCGAGCAGGTCGGCCACCTCCAGCATCCGGTCGCCCGGGTTGTCCAGCACCTCGACCAGGCCGTCGTCGGCCCAGCGCCGGACCACCATCCGCTCGTTGGAGGTGAGGTCGGCGTCGGAGAGCAACGCCCGGTGCACCACGGCGTAGACCGGGACGCTGTCCTCCTCCAGCTCGCGGGAGAGGGCGTCGATCACCATGCCCAGCCGCAGCAGGCTGGCCGGCCGGCCACCGTCGAGGTCCTGGTAGCGGATCACCTCGGCCAGGTCGAGGACGGCCCGGGCCAGTGACGGGTCGGTGCAGACGCGCCCCTCGATGGCGTCCAGCACCTTGCTGATCTCGAATCTCATCGGGCGCTCCGGACGATGTCGTCGATCTGGCGCGCCAGCTCCACGTCCCGGTGGGTGACCCCACCGGCGGAGTGGGTGACGCAGCGGAAGGTCACGGTCCGCCACCGGATGTCGATGTCGGGGTGGTGGTCGAGTCGCTCGGCCACCTCCGCCACCCGGTCGACCACGGCGATGGCGGCCGGGAAGCTGCCCAGTTCGACGGTGCGGCTGATCTGAGTCGGGTCGCCCGACCAGTCCGCCAGCCCGCCCAGCTTCTCTCGCACCGCCTCGGCGGTGAGCAGGTCTGTCATGGCCCGACCCTACCGGCACCGGCCTGGGCGGGCCCGACGCGCCGGAGGCGCGTCGGCGGCCGTTGACCAGGTGTGCCGGGTCGGGCACCGAGGGCGACGGCGGACGGACATCGACACCCGACTGTCGCTTTCGCCCGCTACGCTGACCGACGGCCCGGCCGGTGGCGGGCAGCACGCGCCGCACCGGCCCACCCTTCACGAGGAGTAATCCACAATGAACACTCGACGGCTGGCGACCACGGGGGTCGCGCTCGTCGCCGCGCTGGGTCTGCTGACCGGCTGCGGCAACAAGGACGGAGCGGACACTCCAGCCGCCGGCGGAAGCGCCGCGAGCGTCGCCCCGAGCAGCAGCCCGTCGGTCGCCCCGCTCGACGAGCTGACCGCCGCCGCGCTCAAGCTCAACGAGGACAGCGTCCGGGCCACCATCACCTCGTCGGTGCTCAGCGGCGGTGGCCTGATGGACCCGCGGACCAAGGCGATGGACATGACCCTCGACATGGGCAGCCAGGGCAAGGTCCGGATGATCACCCTCGGCGACGACGCCTGGATGAAGATCAGCGGCATGGCGGGCGCCCCGAAGAAGTGGCTGCACATGGACGCCACCAAGCTCGGCGCCAGCGGTCAGATGAACCTGATGCCGGACGGCGACCCGGGCGGCGCCAAGCAGATGATCAAGGGGGTCACCGAGGTCGAGAAGACCGGTGAGCACGCCTTCGCCGGCACCCTCGACTACACCAAGGCCAAGCCGGACGACAAGGGCATCAAGGCGCTCGGCGCCAAGGCCAAGGCGGTGCCGTTCACCGCGAAGACCGACGACCAGGGCCGGCTGATCGAGCTGGTCGTCGACACCACCGTGCTGTCCCCAGCGGCGGGCAAGCTCAAGACCACCTACACGGACTTCGGCGCGGCCGTCGCCCCGCAGAAGCCGCCGGCCAGCCAGACCCAGGAGGCCCCGGAAGAGCTGATCAAGGCGTTCGGCGGCTGACCGCCCCGTACCCGGACGCGACGCGCACCGTGACCGGTGCCGCCCCGTCGTGCGTACGAGGGTCAGCCGCGCAGCGGCCGGCCCACCTCGTGCAGGTGCGCCAGCGCCTGCCGGTACGACTCGACCAGCCCGGTCTCGACGTACGGGACCTCGCGCTCGGCGCAGTACGCCGCCACGATCGGCTGCGCCCGGCGCAGGTTGCCCCGAGGCATGTTCGGGAACAGGTGGTGCTCGATCTGGTAGTTGAGCCCGCCCAGCGCGACGTCGACGAACCGGCCGCCCCGCACGTTGCGCGAGGTGAGCACCTGCTTGCGCAGGTAGTCCAGGCCGTCGTCGTCCGTCGGCATCGGCATGCCCTTGTGGTTGGGGGCGAACGCGCAGCCCATGTAGAGGCCGAAGAGGCCCTGGTGGATGGCGATGAAGGCGAGCGCCTTCCCCGGCGACATCACGGCGAAGATCAGCCCCAGGTAGCCGGCGGCGTGCGCGACGAGCAGCAGCGCCTCCACCCCCCGGTGCCGCATCGGCGTCCGCCAGCCGCCGTCCGCCCGGCCGACCAGGGCCCGGACGCTGGCCACGTGCAGGTGGAAGCCCTCCAGCAGCAGCATCGGGAAGAACAGCCAGGCCTGCCGCCGCGCCAGCCAACGCAGGTAGGGCGGCGTCGCCGCCGCCTGCTCGTAGGTCCAGACCAGCGCGCCGCCGCCGACGTCCGGGTCCTCGTCGGTGTGGTTGGGGTTGGCGTGGTGCCGGTTGTGCTTGTCGACCCACCAGCCGTAGCTGAGTCCGACCGCCAGGTTGCCGGCGAGCAGACCGGCCAGCTCGCTCGGGCCCCGGCGGCGGAACATCTGCCGGTGCCCGGCGTCGTGGCCGAGGAAGGCGACCTGGGTGGTGGCCACCGCCATGCCCACCGCCATCAGCAGCTGCGCCCACGAGTTCCCGACCGCCACCACCGCGGCCCACCCTGCCAGGAAGAAGGTCGCCGTCAGCGCGATGCGCACCGCGTACCGGCCGGGGTGGCGCTCCAGCAGGCCCGCCTCGCTGATCCGTCGGGACAACACGGCATAGTCACTGCCGCGTCGTACCGGTTGGTCCGCCACCGCTGAACGCGCCATCTCCGCTCCCTGTCCTCGGTCCGGGCCACACCCGTTGGCGGGCCCACCCTTGATTCTCGCGGCGACCGTTGCGCCTGGTAATCATGGCAACACCCCGATTCGTGGTGGTGTTGCCCCTACCTCAGCCCATCCGGCCGACGGCCGCGCGCAGCCGGGTCAGGTCACGCCGCCGCCGCTCGTAGGTGGCGGCGAGGGCGATCAACGCGAACCCGCCGACGGCCAGGAAGATCCACCGGGGCAGCAGGTCCCAGCCGCGGACCAGCTCGTGCAGGGCCAGCAGGGTCAGCGTGGTCCCCCCGAGCACCACCGGCGCCTGCCAGCGGCGGGTGGCCCCGGCGAGCACCACGCCCAGCGCGGCGACCCCCGAGCAGCAGCGTCGCCAGGGCTGGGGCTCGGGAGCGACCAGCACCGACACCAGGCCGCAGCAGCCCGGCGGCCAGCCCCGGGCCGAGCGCCAGCCAGCTGGTCAACCCCGCCCGGGTACGCAGCGCGACCACCCCGGCGACCAGCGCCAGTCCCGCCGCCGGCAGGGTGTACGCCTCCAGCAGCACCACCCCGCCGGCGGCGAGCAGCAGCCAGGCGCCGAGCAGTTCGCTGCCGCTGGCGATGCCCGCGAAGGCCCATCGCCGGTCGGCGGACTCGCCCCGCCGCAGCACCCGCGGCGCCACCGCCGCGCCCCACAGCACGCAGACCGCCGCCGCGTGGCGCGGGGCGGCCACGGCGAGCAGCAGCGCCACCAGCGCCACGGCCTG
>NZ_JAEVHN010000610.1:0-3631 GCF_016803375.1 Micromonospora sp. 4G55 | reverse complement strand
ACCCCCAGGCCGGAGGAGGCGCCGGTGACGACGGCGACCTTCCCGTCGAGGCGGAACCGGTCCATCACGCTCACCCTGGGGCTCCTCACGGTCACGGTGCTCTGGACGCCATACCGACCAGCCGGTATGTTCGGCGTCCGGCGACGGTAGCGAGCCGCCGACACACCCGTCAATGGGGAGACAGCCATGGACTTCGAACCGAGCGCACGGTCCGCCGAACACCTCAAGCGGCTCCAGGAGTTCATGGACGACCACGTCTACCCCGCCGAACCGGTCTACGCGGCCCAGCGGGCCGAACTCACCGAGGCCGGCCGCCGCCACCACCTGCCCGCGGTCGTGGAGGAACTCAAGGCCGAGGCACGCCGCCGGGGGCTGTGGAACCTGTTCCTGCCCGACGTCTCCGGGCTGACCAACCTGGAGTACGCCCCCCTCGCGGAACTGACCGGCCGCTCCATCGAGCTCGCCCCGGAGGCCGTCAACTGCGCCGCCCCGGACACCGGCAACATGGAGATCCTGCACATGTTCGGCACGGCCGAGCAGAAGGAACGCTGGCTGCGCCCGCTGCTCGCCGGCGAGATCCGGTCGGCCTTCGCCATGACCGAACCGGACGTAGCCTCCAGCGACGCCACCAACGTCCGCACCCGCATCGAACGCGACGGCGACTCGTACGTCATCAACGGCCGCAAGTGGTGGACCACCGGCATCGCCGACCCGCGCTGCGCCGTCATGATCGTGATGGGCAAGACCGACCCGTCGGCCGACACCCACCGGCAGCAGTCGATGATCCTGGTCCCGGTGGACACCCCCGGCGTCGAGGTGGTCCGCTCGCTGCCCGTCTTCGGCTACCACGACCAGCACGGCCACGGCGAGGTCGTCTTCACCGACGTCCGGGTGCCGGCGTCGCACCTGCTCGGCGAGGAGGGCGGCGGTTTCGCCCTCGCCCAGGCCCGGCTCGGCCCCGGCCGCATCCACCACTGCATGCGCGCCATCGGCCTGGCCGAGCGGGCGCTGAGCATGATGGTGCGCCGCGCCACCACCCGAGTCGCCTTCGGTCAGGAGCTGGCCCGCCAGGGCGTGGTGCAGCAGCAGATCGCCGAGTCGCGGATGGCGATCGAGCAGGCGCGACTGCTCACCCTCAAGGCGGCCTGGATGATCGACCGGTACGGCGCCAAGGCCGCCCGCACCGAGATCGCCGCGATCAAGGTGATCGCGCCCCGCGTCGCGCTGGAGGTGCTCGACCGGGCCATCCAGGTGCACGGCGGCGCCGGCGTCTCCGACGACTTCCCGCTCGCGGCGATGTACGCGGGCGCCCGTACCCTGCGCATCGCCGACGGCCCGACGAGGTGCACGTGCGCGACGTGGCCCGCCGGGAGATCCGCCGCCAGCTGGAGTCACGATGACCGTGGCGACCGAGCCGGCCGTCACCGGCGAGCGGCGGCGGGCGCCGCGCGGGTCGGCCCGGCAGAGCATCGTCGCGGCGCCACCGAACTGTTCGCCCGGCGCGGCTACGAGGCGACAAGCGTCCAGGAGATCGTGGCGGCGGCGGACGTGACCAAGGGGGCGCTGTACCACTGGTTCGGGTCGAAGTCCGAGCTGCTGACCAGCATCTACCGGGAACTGCTCGCGGAGCAGACCCGGCGGCTCGCCGAGATCGCGGCCGACGACGGCCCGGTCCGGGAGCGGCTGCGCGCCGCGGCCCTCGACGTGGTCGAACACACCGCCGACCACCTCGCCGAGCTGACCGTCTGGGCCCGCTCGGCGCACCTGCTCGACGACGAGCACGCCGAAGCCACCCGCCGGGAGCGCCGGCGCTACCACGACCTGTTCCGCGACCTCGTGCACGAGGCCCAACTGGCCGGCGTGGTCCGCACCGACCTCTCCGCCACCGTGGTCACCCACACGTTCCTCAGCGCGCTGGGCAACATCCACACCTGGTTCCACCCGGACGGGCCACTGACCTTCACCGAGGTCGGCCACCAGCTCGTCGCGCTCTTCGTCGACGGCGTACGCGCCCCGGCGGGCTGACCGGGGCGGCCTCAGATGTTCGCCGAGTCGGCCGGCACGTCGGCCGGCAGCGACGGCGCGCCCGCCGGCTGGTCGCCACCCCGGCAGGCCAACCCCAGCGTGTACGCGGTCATCGACAACGACCCGTACGCGTACCCGTCCACCAGCACCTCGGGCCGGGTTCTGGTCGCACCTGCGATGCCGGCGAGATAGAGCAGCGGGATGAAATGGTCCGGCGTCGGCACCGCCGACCCGAAGTCGCGGTGGGCGTCCAGCCGGGCCGCCTCGGTGGGCTCGGTCCGCATCACCTCGCGGGCCGCGTCGTCGAAGCGCCGCGCCCAGTCGAAGCCCTGGTCGACCAGCTGCGGATCCACCCCGCCGAGGTTGTGCACCACGTTGCCGCTGGCCACGATGAGCACCCCGCGCTCGCGCAGTGGCGCGAGCTGGGCGCCCAGCCCCAGGTGGTAGTCCAGCCCCTTGAACGCGTTGATGCTCAGCTGCACCACCGGGATGTCCGCCCGCGGGAAGGCGTGGGTCAGCACCGACCAGGTGCCGTGGTCGATGCCCCACGAGTCCACGTCGGCGCCCACCCAGGTGGGATGCACGAGGTCGCTGATCTCCTCGGCCAGCTCCGGCAGGCCCGGGGCCGGGGTACTCGACGTCGAACAGTTGCGGGGGGGAAGCCGTAGAAGTCGTGGATCGTGCGCGGCCGGGGCATCGCGGTGACGGCGGTGGCGCCGATGTACCAGTGCGCCGAGATCACCAGGATCGCCCGGGGGCGCGGTACCGCCCGCCCGAACGCCCGCCAGGCCGAGGTGTACCGGTTGACCGCCAGGGCGTTCATCGGGTTGCCGTGGCCGAAGAAGGCGGCGGGCATCGTGCCGGGGCTGGTCTTACCGCTCATGCCGCTCCCTCCAGGTCGTGGTCGAGGGTAGTCCGGCGCGGCCGGCGTCGCGGCCGATCGGGCTCGGAACGCGCCGTCAGGCGACGAGGTAGGCCGGCGGGACGGCGTCGGTCAGCCACACCCCGTTCGCGCTGCGGTAGAAGACGTGCCCGTCGTGGGCCATCGCCGCCGCGTCGACGGTCAGCACCACCACCGCCCCGCTGCGGCGGGCCCCGACCCGCCGGGCCGTCGCCACGTCCGGCGAGAGGTGTACGTGGTGCCGCCCGCCCCGATGCAGGCCGGTGGCCCGGATCGAGTCGAGCGCGGCCGCGCCGGTGCCGTGGTAGAGGCGCTCCGGCGGCGCGGTGGGCGCCAGTTGGAGGTCGACCGGGATGGAGTGCCCCTGGCTGGCCCGGATCCGGTCCACCCCGTCGATGCCCCGCTCGACGGCGAAACGCTGCTTGTCGTTTCCCGCCACGACCGCATCGAGGTCGGCGCGGCCGATCCGCAGGGCGGCGAGCACGTCGTCCACGGTGACCCAACCGGCCCGGTCCGGCGCCAGGCCAAACTTTCCGGGCTGGTGGCGCAGGGCCAGTGACATCCGCTTACTCAGCCGCACCAGGGCCCGCTCGTCCATCGCACCATTGTCGAGCACGGCCGGGCGCGGTGGCGACGGGATACCGCCCCGCCCCGGCGCACCCGGGGCGGGGCGCCCCGGCGCAGCTCCCCGGTCGAGGCGCCCAC
>NZ_JAEVHN010000609.1:0-3634 GCF_016803375.1 Micromonospora sp. 4G55 | reverse complement strand
CTGGGGCCAGCGCGGCCCGGTCGGTCACCGCGACCCGCGCCACCCGCCCCCGGTACGCCCAGCGGACCTCCTCGACAGCCATGGCCCGAGCCTGCCGTCGCAGCCTGGACCCGACGTGGGTCGCGCCTGTGCCCGCGCTGTGCGGGCACAGGCGCTCCGCGTTACCCGGCGTGACGTCGCCCGGACCGGTACGGTCGAGCCGACCCGTGTCGCGCGCACAGCCGGCGCACAGGATGCGCACAGGGCGGGGCCAGGCACGGCGCCCACGATGGGGGCATGGTGATGGACGGGCAGACAGCGCAGCAGCGGATCGAACTCCGTCGGCCCGACGGCGAGCCGGTCCGGGTCCTGGTGGTCGACGACGAGCCGACCCTGACCGACCTGCTGTCGATGGCGCTGCGCTACGAGGGCTGGCAGGTGCGCAGCGCCGGCAACGGGATGGCCGCGCTGAGCACGGCCCGGCAGTTCCAGCCGGACGCCGTGGTCCTCGACGTGATGCTGCCCGACCTGGACGGCTTCCAGGTGCTGCGCCGGCTGCGCGAGCAGACCCCGACCGTGCCGGTGCTCTTCCTGACCGCCCGCGACGCCGTCGAGGAGCGGATCGCCGGGCTGACCGTCGGCGGCGACGACTACGTCACCAAGCCGTTCAGCCTGGAGGAGGTCATCGCCCGGCTGCGCGCGCTGCTGCGCCGCTCCGGCTTCGCCGTGGCCGCCCGCGAGGACGCCGTGCTCACCGTCGGCGATCTCAGCCTCGACGAGGACAGCCACGAGGTACGCCGGGGCGGCGAGCTGATCACCCTCACCGCCACCGAGTTCGAGCTGCTGCGCTACCTGATGCGCAACCCGCGTCGGGTGCTGAGCAAGGCGCAGATCCTGGACCGGGTCTGGAACTACGACTTCGGCGGGCAGGCCAACGTCGTGGAGCTGTACATCTCGTACCTGCGGAAGAAGATCGACGCCGGCCGGGCGCCGATGATCCACACGCTGCGCGGCGCGGGGTATGTCCTCAAGCCCGCGGAGTGACCCCGGCGGCCAACTGCGCTCCTGGCTGGCCGGGCGGTCCCTGCGCACCCGCCTGGTCGCCGCGGTGGTGGCGCTGCTCGCCCTGGTCAGCATCGCCATCGGCGGCCTGACCACGGTGGCGCTGCGGCACTTCCTGATCGGGCAGGTCGACAACCAGCTCACCGCCGACGACCGCCGGCAGCAGGAACTCCCGCCCTGGTTCCGGCAGTTCGCCGAGCGGCAGCGGGCGGACGACCAGCGGGCGCCCGAGCCGCCGCCCGGCTTCCCACCCGACTCGATCGCGGTGAAGGTCGTCGACGGTGGTGTCGCGTCCGCGCGGATCCGCAGCAGCTCCGGGCCGACGGAGGCCCTGCCCGCCGCCGACGTGTCGGCGCTGGCCCGGATCCCGACCGACGGACGGCCGCGCAGCGTCGACCTGGGTGGGCGGGGCGACTACCGGGCGGTGGCCCGGCAGACGCCCGACGGTGACGCGCTGGTCTTCGCCATCCCGCTGGCCGGGGTGCAGGAGACCGTCTGGTGGATGATCGCCGCCCAGGCGGGCGTCGCCGCCGCCGGCCTCCTGGTCGCCGGCGCCCTGGGCGCGCTGATCGTGCGGGCCACGCTGCGCCCGCTGAATCGGGTCGCCGCCACCGCCGCCCGGGTCACCGAGCTGCCGCTGGACCGCGGCGAGGTGGCCCTGTCGGTGCGGGTGCCCGAGACCGACACCGACCCGCGTACCGAGGTCGGGCAGGTGGGGGCGGCGCTGAACCGGATGCTGGGGCACGTCGCCGCCGCGCTCGCCGCGCGGCAGGCCAGCGAGACCCGGGTACGCCAGTTCGTCGCCGACGCCAGCCACGAGCTGCGTACGCCGCTGGCCGCCATCCGCGGCTACGCCGAGGTGGCCCGGCGCGGACGGGACCGGGTGCCGCCGGACGTGGCGCACGCGCTGCGCCGGGTGGAGTCGGCCAGCACCCGGATGACCAGCCTCGTCGACGACCTGCTGCTGCTGGCCCGGCTGGACTCCGGCCGGCCGCTGGCGGCGGAGCCGGTCGACCTGACCGCGCTGATCGTCGACGCGGTCAGCGACGCGCACGTCGCCGGGCCGGAGCACCGCTGGCAGCTCGACCTGCCCGACGAGGTGCTCGACGTGCCGGGCGACGCCGTCCGGCTGCACCAGGTGGTGGCGAACCTGCTGGCCAACGCCCGGGTGCACACCCCGCCGGGCACCACGGTGACCACCCGACTGGCCCGCACCCCCGGCGGCGTGCAGCTCAGCGTCGCCGACGACGGGCCCGGCATCCCACCCGAGTTGCAGGGCGAGGTCTTCGAACGGTTCGCCCGCGGCGACAGCTCCCGGTCCCGGGAGCACGGCAGCACCGGCCTGGGCCTGGCGATCGTGGCGGCGGTGGTGGAGGCGCACCACGGGTCCGTCGAGGTCGAGAGCCGGCCGGGTCACACCGTCTTCCGGGTGCTGCTGCCGGCTTCCACAGCCGACGCATAGCCCGGTCACGGGGCCGGTCCAACCGCCCTCGCCAGGCTTGCCGGCATGGACAGAACCGAGACCCTGCTGACCGCGCCCGCGGTGACCGCACCGCCGGCAGCACCCGCGCCGGAACCCGTACCCGTGGCGGCGGAACCCCCGCCGCCGTGCCCGGATCCGCGCTGGACGCGCCCGGCCCTGGCGGTGCTGCTGCTCGCCACCGGCGTGCTCTACCTGTGGGGCCTCGGCGCCTCCGGCTGGGCGAACTCGTTCTACTCGGCGGCGGCACAGGCCGGCGCGGAGAGCTGGAAGGCGTTCTTCTACGGCTCCTCCGACGCGGCCAACTCGATCACGGTGGACAAGACCCCGGCGTCGCTGTGGTTGATGGCGCTGTCGGTGCGGATCTTCGGGCTGAGCAGCTGGTCCATCCTGGTGCCGCAGGCCCTGCTCGGCGTCGCCACGGTCGGCGCGCTGTACGCCACCGTCCGCCGCTGGTACGGCCCGGTGGCCGGCCTGCTCGCCGGCACGGTCCTCGCGCTGACCCCGGTCGCCACCCTGATGTTCCGGTTCAACAATCCCGACGCCCTGCTCGTGCTGCTGCTGGTCCTCGCCGCGTACGCGACGGTGCGGGCGGTGGAGACGGCCGGCACCCGCTGGATCGTCCTGGCCGGCGCGCTGGTCGGCCTCGGCTTCCTCACCAAGATGCTCCAGGCGTTCCTGGTGGTCCCGGTCTTCGCCGGGGTCTACCTGCTGGCCGCGCCGGCCGGCCTGGGGCGGCGGATCCGCCAGCTGCTGCTGGCCGGGCTGGGCCTGGTCGTCGCCGCCGGCTGGTGGGTGGCCGTCGTCGAGCTGGTGCCGGCGAGCGCCCGCCCCTACATCGGCGGCTCGCAGGGCAACGGCATCCTGGAGCTGACTCTCGGCTACAACGGCCTGGGCCGGATCACCGGCAACGAGGAGGGCAGCGTCGGCGGTGGCCGGGCCGGCGGCGGTGGCCCGTTCTCCGGCCAGACGGGCTGGCTGCGGATGTTCGACACCGAGGTCGGCGGCCAGATCTCCTGGCTGCTCCCGGCCGCGCTGATCCTGCTGGTCGCCGGCCTGGTGCTGGCCGCCGGGCGCCGCGCACCGACCGGCGCCGGGCCGGCCTGCTGCTCT
>NZ_JAEVHN010000608.1:0-3636 GCF_016803375.1 Micromonospora sp. 4G55 | reverse complement strand
CGGCCTGCGGGGCACGCCGTGAGCCGGCCGGTTCCGGGGGTACGACCGCAGCCGCCCCGGACGGCGCGGACCGCCCTCCGGTCGGGGTCGCCGTCTCCGGCAGTTCCCGGGCCGCTTCCTCGCCGAGTCGACGGCGCAGGGTGGCCAGCGCGCGGGAGGTCTGGCTCTTCACCGTGCCGGGCGAGATCTCCAGCAGCGCGGCGGTCTGCGCCTCCGACATGTCCTCGTAGAAGCGCAGGACCAGCACGGCGCGCTGCCGGGCGGGCAGCGCGGTCAGGTGCCGCCAGAGCACGTCCCGGTCGAGCTGCTGCTCGATCTCGTCGACCCCGGCCCGCTCGGGCAGCACCTCGGTGGGGCGTTCACCGTGCCAGCGCCGCCGCCACCAGCTGGTCGACGTGTTGACCATGACCCGCCGGGCGTACGGCTCGATCGCCTCGATCCCGCCGAGCCGCTTGCTGGCCAGGTACGTCTTGGTCAGCGCGGTCTGGAGCAGGTCCTCGGCGGTGGCCCAGTCCCCCGCCAGCAGGTACGCGGTGCGCAGCAGGGCACTGGAGCGCGCCGCGACGAAGTCGCGGAACTCCTCCTCGAGCGGATCCCGCTCGGCCACGCGTCACCTCCGCACCCCGTTCCTGCAGGTAGGGTGCCATGGCCGAGGCGGCGGGGTCGACGGCGAAAGGTTCGCAGTTCCTCCGATGAACGGACGAAAAGCTTCAGGCGCCGTCGTCGGCCTTGGCCTCGTCGGCCTCCTTGCCCAGCCGCGCCTCGACCGCCTGCGGCTCGTACATCTCCTCGACCACACGCAGGTAGAGCTCGTTCGGGTTGGGCAGGTTCTTGATCTCCCGCAGCGCCTGCTCCTGGCCCGCCGACTCCAGCACGAAGGTGCCGTAGTTGAGCGCGCGTCCGGTCGGGGTCTGCTCGTACTTCATGTCGGTGACCCGGACCAGCGGCATCATGGCGACCCGGCGGGTGATGATGCCGTTGACCACCATGACCCGTTTGTTGGTGAGGATGAAGCGGTCGTACCACCAGTCGGCCACCCGCCAGGCGACCCAGCCCATCACCGCGAACCAGAGCAGCACCGCGACGGTGGTGAGGGCGCCGACGTCCTGCCCGGCGAGGAAGCCGGAGAGGTAGCCGAGGATGAAGGTCGCGGCGATGCCGACGACGATCGGGGTGGAGAGGTGGATCCAGTGCCGCTTCCACTCGCCCCGGTAGCGCTCGGTGGGGAAGAGGTAGCGGGCGACCAGCGAGCTGGGCTCGTCCTCCAGGGGCAGCACCCGCCGGGGACCCATCGGCATGCCGGAGGCGTCCACCCGCAGCCCGGCCAGCTCCTCCTCGGAGATGGTGGCCTGCTGGTAGCCGGCCTCCGGGTCGCGCGCCCAGGTCCGCCCGGAGCGGCCCTCACCGGCGTATCCCGGCCCCTCGCCGTAGCCGATGTCGTCTGAAAGGGACGGACCGTCGCCCAGGCCCGGGCCGGAGCCATAACCCGGACCGTCGTCGGGACGGAACCGCGGGATCGGCTCGGTGTCCTGCTCCCGGCGCTCCCGGTCGGGGTCGTCGGGATCGAAGGGGGGTCCGGAGGGGCTGCCCATGGGCGGTCAGGCGACGAGGCTGGTGAAGAAGTCGCCGAAGCCCTGGGCGATGTCCATGATGCCGCCGCCGAGCGACTTGAAGACGTCCGCGGCGGAGTTCGGCCGGTAGGCGACGAAGAAGATCAAGAATGCGACGCCGGCCCAGGTGAGGACCTTCTTGACCATAGCGGGCCATCCTCTCGCGCGGGGCCGGGTCCGTTTACCGCAGCGGCACCCAGAGTATCAGTATGGTGTCGTACAGTGAATATCTGCGTTCGTTCCCTCACTAGTCCGTCAGGGCGGTCAGGCCCTGCCGTGCAGGTGAGGTGACGGCGCGCCGTACACGAGCTCGGGCGGTGTCCACTCGGAAAGGTCGTGCAGGACGACGTCTTCCGCGAGGAGGTGACCCGCGCTCGCCGGCCAGGCTATCGCATGCAGCCACATTCCCCGAGCCTCGCCCGCGTACGCGCTTCGATCCGCCGCCGAATCCACCAGCCACAGTGGAGTGGGGTGGCCGCCGACCTTGATCCGGGCCGGCTCGACGTGCTCCGGGTGGCCGAGCCCGGGGCCGGGGCCGGTGAGCGCCTCCGCGAGTTCGGGCCCCGGGTCCGGTCCGGACACCCCGGCGAAGCGGGCGCCCAGCCCGACGCCCGGCTCCTCGGCCACCAGCAGGAGTTCGGCCGGTCCCCCGCCCAGCGGCGCCGGACCGGCGCAGGCCACCGCCGTGGCCCGTACGCCGGAGGGGTCGTCCCCGGCCCAGCCGACCCCGGTGACCGTCCAACCCTGCGGCAGCGGCCACGGACACCAGAGCGGCACCCGGGGCCGCTCGGCCTTCTCGTCGGCGACGACGCGGTCGACCACGCTCGCCATGATCTCGGCTCCGATGTGTTCCGGTACGTGCAGCGGCGCGACCGGGCCGCACCGCGCACACCGCGACTCGGGGTGCATCAGGTCGGGGAGCCGACCTGGCCGGCGCACCTCGGACAACTCACCACGACGCTCACATCACCACCGTGACCCCCGGCCAGCGGCCCGTCAAGCGGAGCGGCCGTTTCCCTTCGGCGAGCCCCGGGCGGCCTCAGCCGGGCGGGGGGCCGGCGTGGGCGCGGATCCAGGCGTGCATGGCGATGCCGCTGGCCACGCCGGCGTTGATGGACCGGGTCGAGCCGTACTGGGCGATGGAGAAGAGCTGGTCACAGGCGGCGCGGGCCGGGTCGGACAGGCCCGGTCCCTCCTGACCGAAGAGGAGCACGCAACGGCGGGGCAGGGTGGTGGTCTCCAGCGGCCGGGAGCCGGGCAGGTTGTCGATGCCCACCACCGGCAGCTCCCGCCCGGCGGCCCAGGCGACGAACTCCTCGATCGTCGGGTGGTGCCGGACGTGCTGGTAGCGGTCGGTCACCATGGCGCCGCGCCGGTTCCACCGGCGCAGCCCGACGATGTGCACCTCGGCGGCGAGGAAGGCGTTGGCGTTGCGGACCACCGTGCCGATGTTGAAGTCGTGCTGCCAGTTCTCGATCGCCACGTGGAAGTCGTGCCGGCGCTCGTCCAGGTCGGCGACGACGGCCTCGCGGCGCCAGTACCGGTAGCGGTCGACCACGTTGCGCCGGTCGCCGGCGGCGAGCAGCTCCGGGTCGTAGCGCGGGTCGTCCGGCGGGTCGCCGGGCCACGGGCCGACACCCACGTCGAGCTGGTCCTCGGTCACGGTCACAAGAGGGTACGGACGAGCGGGGCACCGCCGGACGCCACCCCGGTCACCGCAGCCCCAGGGCACCACCGAGTCGGTCCAGCAACCGTCGGTCGGCGGGTCCGGGCGGATCGCCGGCCCGGCAGACCCGGGCGGCCACCGACTCCACCCACTGCCGGTACGCGGCCGAGTCGGCCGGGTCGGCCCGCCGGCCGAGTACGCGTACCGCAGCCCGGCAGGCGGCGAGGAGGTCGACCAGGTCGGTGAGCCGGTCGGCCTGGGCCGGCGCCCCGTCGTGGCGGGCGTAGATGGCGGTGACGACGGCGCGTACCAGGTCGCTGTCGGAGGCCCGGCCGGCGGCCACGGCGTCGAGCCCGGCGA
>NZ_JAEVHN010000607.1:0-3653 GCF_016803375.1 Micromonospora sp. 4G55 | reverse complement strand
GGTCCTCCTCGACCTCGGCGGAGAGCCCGGCACGGGTCCGCTCGGCGGTCGGCAGGGTGCCGGTGATCTCGGTGGAGATGCCGAGGTCGGTGTAGAGGTGCGGAGAGGTGTGGTACGTCTCCGGCGGCTCCGGCATCTCCAGGCCGAGCGTCTTGTCGATGATCCGCCAGCGGGGCATGTCGTCCCAGTCGACGAAGGTCACCGCGACGCCCGTGGCCCCGGCCCGGCCGGTACGACCGATCCGGTGGGTGTAGGTGTCCTGGTCCTCGGGGCAGTCGTAGTTGATGACGTGGGTGACGCCACTGACGTCGATGCCCCGGGCCGCCACGTCGGTGGCGACCAGAGTGTCGATCTTCCCGGCCCGGAACGCGCGCAGCGCCCGCTCCCGGGCGCCCTGGCCGAGGTCGCCGTGGACGGCGGCGACCGCGAAGCCGCGGAAGTCGAGGTCCTCGGCCACCCGGTCGGCGGCCCGCTTGGTGCGGGTGAAGATCATGGTCAGTCCGCGCCCCTCGGCCTGGAGGATCCGGGCCACGATCTCGACCTTGTTCATCGAGTGGGTGCGGTAGGCCAGCTGCTGGGTCTGCGGCGACGGGCCGGTCTCGGCGGTGTGCCCGGCGTGGATCGTCATCGGACGGCGCAGGAAGCGCCGGGAGAGCGTGACGATCGGGTCCGGCATGGTGGCCGAGAAGAGCATGGTCTGCCGGTCCTCCGGCAGCATCGCCAGGATCTTCTCGACGTCGTCGAGGAAGCCCAGGTCGAGCATCCGGTCGGCCTCGTCGAGGACCAGCGCGCGCACCCGGTCGAGCCGAAGGTGCTTCTGCTTCTGCAGGTCCATCAGCCGGCCGGGCGTGCCGACCAGGATCTCGACGCCCTTGCGCAGCGCGTCGATCTGCGGCTCGTACGCCACGCCGCCGTAGATCGGCAGCACCCGGATGCCCCGGGTCCGGCCCGCGGCGGCGAGGTCCTTGGCGACCTGGATGCCCAGCTCGCGGGTGGGGACGACGACCAGTGCCTGGGGCACGCCGTCGCTGCCCTCGCCCGGCGCGAAGACCCGCTCCAGCAGCGGTACGCCGAAGCCGAGGGTCTTGCCGGTGCCGGTCGGCGCCTGGCCGATCATGTCGGTGCCGCGCAGCGCGATCGGAATCGCGTACTCCTGGATCGCGAAGGCGCGGGTGATGCCCGCCGCGGCCAGGGCCTCGACGGTCTCGGGCCGCGCACCGAGCGCGGCGAAGGTGGGAGCCTCCGGACGGACCGGGGCGGTGGGGGCCAGTTCGTGGCCACCCAGCTCTTCGAGAATCTGTTCGCTCATTTGGATCTGGGGGTGCCCTCTCGTGGTGCGCCCCGTCTTGTCCTCAGGGCGCGTTCGGTATGGCGCGGGCCACGCGGTCGGGGGCGGATTCGCCGAGCCGGACCGGGCCGCACGCGCGCCGCAGGCAGGACTTCGATCAGATCGGCGCCCGCGGCAACTGCTCCATACTACCCGAGCCGCCCCGCGCGCGTCCCGGAGCGCGGTGACCGGGTCTTCTCCGGGGGTGGCAATTGTGATCTACGTCACCGCTCCAGGGTCTCGGTGTGCCGGTTTGGGCGGTACCCTGCGCTCGTGTCCGCCCCGACAACACCCGAGGCCGTGGTCGACCTGCTCGGCCTGGTCGCCTACGGCGAGCTGCTCGCCTTCGACCGGATGGCCGCCGACGCCCGGCTCGCCCCCGACCTGCGTCGCCGGGCCGCGCTGAGCGAGATGGCCGCCGCCGAGATCGGCAACTACCGGCGCCTCGCCGACCGGCTGGCCGCGCTCGGGGCGTCACCCGACGACGCGATGGCGCCGTACGTCGGGCCGTTGCAGGCGTACCACGACTCGACCGAGCCGAAGGACTGGCTGGAGGCGGTCACCAAGGCGTACGTCGGCGACGCGATCACCGACGACTTCCTGGGCGAGATCGCCGACACGCTGGCCGAACCGGACCGGCAGCTCGTCCTGGACGTGCTGCACGAGTCCCGGTACGCCGAGTTCGCCGCGGCCGAGATGCGCGCGGCGATCGAGGTCGACCCGCGGGTGGCCAACCGGCTGTCGATGTGGGCGCGCCGGCTCGTCGGCGAGGCGCTGTCCCAGGCGGGTCGGGTCGCGGCGGCGGACCGGGGCGCGCTGACCGCGCTGATCGCGCGGGACGGCACGGACGTGCAGGCGACGTTCCGCCGGCTCACCGCCAACCACACCGCCCGGATGGCCGCCGTCGGGCTGAACAACTGACCCGCCCGGTCGGGCCCGGCCCGCGGCGGGCGCACCCGCCGCGGTGGCCGGACCGGATCAGCGGACGGTGAACCCGACCGCCCGCGGGGACGCCTCGGCGATCTCGACGTAGGCGACCTTGTTGACCGGCACGATGACCCGCCGGCCCTTCTCGTCGGTCAGGGACAGCGTCCCCTCGTCCTTGCCGAAGGCGTCGGTCACGATCTGCTCGATCTCGGCCGGCGACTGCGCGCTCTCCAGAACCAGCTCGCGCGGCGCGTACTGCACGCCGATCTTGACCTCCACTGTGCCTCCTCAGGTGGGCGAAAGAGCCGCCGATGGGAAGGCTATCCGATCTCGGGGCCGGATGTTCAGGCTGACTCACCTTGCAGCGGGAAGCTCGCGATCCCACGCCAGGACAGCGCCGCGACCAGCGCCTCCGCCTCCGCCTTGGGCACCTGGCGACCACCGGCCAGCCAGAACTGGGCGGCGGTCTCGGCCGCCCCGACCAGACCGGAGGCGAGCAGCTCGGCGTGCGCCCGGCTGACGCCGGTGTCCGAGATGATGGTGTCGGTGATCGCCGCGATGGCGCCCTGCTCGACCCGCTCGACGCGCTGCCGCACCGCCGGGTCGTTGCGCAGGTCCGACTCGAAGACGAGACGGAACGCCTCGCTCTCGTGGTCGACGAAGTCGAAGTACGCCCGGACCGAGGCCCCGACCCGCTCCTTGTTGTCGTTGGTACCGCGCATCGCGTCGTGCACCTTGGCGACTATGGCGTCACAGTGCGTGTCGAGCAGCGCGAGGTAGAGCTCCATCTTGCCGGGAAAGTGCTGGTAGAGCACCGGCTTGGAGACTCCCGCCCGCTCGGCGATGTCGTCCATCGCGGCGGCGTGGTAACCCTGCGCGACGAACACCTCCTGCGCCGCCGCGAGCAGCTGCTTACGTCGCGCCGAGCGGGGCAGCCGGGTGGGCCGGCCGGCGGTCTGGGCGCCGTTCCCCACAGCGGTCATGGGAACCTCCGAGTTCTTCGTACGAGCCGGCACTTTTACCCCGTACCGGTCTGGGGCATGTACCCCGGTCCCGGAATTGGCCCGCCGCTGTAACTTATCGCCACTGTCACCACACGGTAGCCTCAGCGAGGGCGACCAAGGAGCGCGCGGTGAGTGAAACAGGGCAACCCGGTGCCGCCACCCCGGGAGAGCACGGTGACGGGACGGGTCAGCAGGACGACCTGGCCCGCTCCGTCAGCGGGTGGGCACCCCCGGCGACCGGGCGGTCCGGCGGGGCCGACGCCCCCGCGTACCGGGACACCGTCGCCCCCTGGCACCGGCCCGATCCGGCCACCGGCTGGGACGCCTCCTCCCCGCGCCACGGCGACCTGCCGGCGCCGCTGACCGACCCCGAGTCCGACCCCGCACCGCGCAAC
>NZ_JAEVHN010000606.1:0-3658 GCF_016803375.1 Micromonospora sp. 4G55 | reverse complement strand
CCCGGTCGGCCTCGGCGATCACGCGTCGCCCAGTCCGCCGGCGCGCTGCCCGGACGACCGCGGCCTGGGCGGCCTCGCGGGCCACCGCGAGGATCGCGTCGTTCCGCGCGGCGGAGCCCTGACCCGTGCCGAGCTGCCGGCCGAGCGGCCGCAGCACCTCCGG
The DNA here is from genome assembly GCF_016803375.1 of Micromonospora sp. 4G55. Taxonomy (NCBI): domain Bacteria; kingdom Bacillati; phylum Actinomycetota; class Actinomycetes; order Micromonosporales; family Micromonosporaceae; genus Micromonospora; species Micromonospora sp. 4G55. Next base: position 3,495 of record NZ_JAEVHN010000606.1, on the reverse strand, counting down.
CGCGTTGCGCAGTGAGCCGTCGGCGTTCCAGTTGCCGGACGCCAGCGCCGCGCGCAGCTCCGGCCGCTGGTCGGCCACGGCCGCCAGCCCGGACCGGCCGTGGTCGGTCCGCAGTCCCCAGCCGAACGGGTACAGCGGTCGGTAGTCCCGGTCGCCGACGTTGATCGGCACCTGGGCCTGGCTGCGCGGCCAGGTCACCGGGAGGCGGCCGGTGAAGGGCCGCCGGCCGAAGAGGACGTCGGCGACACCGGCGCCCTCGCTGCCGGGCAGCCACGACGCCACCAGGGCGTCGATCCTGCCGAGCTGGTCCGTCACGATCTGCGGCCGTCCGGAGACCACGAGGACGACGCACGTCTCGATCTCGGCGCAGACCTTGTCGATCACGGCCTGGTCGGCGGGCTGCAGGCGCAGCGACTTCTCCTCCTGCTGGGGCGTCGAGCACCAGCCGCACTCCGGGCCGCCGACGTCGCCGTACCCCTCGGCGTAGGGCGTCTCGCCGACCACCACCACGCCGACGTCGCGCCGGCGGTGGGCGCCGAGGCGTCCGCGCTGTAGGTGACCTGGGCCTGCGGCGCCACCTGCCGGATGCCCTCCAGGATCGTGGTGCCGGGGATGAGGTCGCCCGACTGGCCCTGCCAGGTGATCGTCCAGCCGCCGGCCTGGTTGCCGATGTCGTCGGCGTTGCGACCGGCGACGTACAGGTTGGCGTTGCGGCGCAGCGGCAGCGCCCGCTCGGCGTTCTTCAGCAGCACCTGCGACTTCGCCACCGCGTCCCGGGCGATCGCCCGGTGCTTCGCGCTGCCGACCTGGTCGACGTTCGCCGCCGAGGCGTACGGCTGCTCGAAGAGCCCGAGCTCGAACTTCTTGCGCAGGATGCGCCGCACGGCGTCGTCGAGGCGGGCCCGGCTGACCCGGCCGGCGGTCACCTCGGCCAGGAGCAGCTCCTCGAACTGCGGGGCGGTGTTCGGTTCCATGAACATGTCGGTGCCGGCGTTCACGCCGACCCGGACCTTGTACGCGGTCAGGCCGGTGTTGGTCGGCTCGGCCGGGTCGGGGATCTGGTGGATGCCCTCCCAGTCGGAGATCAGGAACCCGTCGAAGCCCATCCGGCCCTTCAGGACGTCGGTGAGCAGCTCTCGGTTGGCGTGCATCTTGGTCGGGTTGCCGAGCCCGTCCTCGGTCCAGTCCACGCTGGAGAAGGAGGGCATCACGCTGCCGACGTCGTGTCGCCAGAGGGCGGGACCGTAGGGCGAGAGGTCGGTCCGGGCGAAGTGGGCCCGGTCGGTCACCGTCACGCCCTGGTCGATGGGGTACCGCTGCTCCCACCACGGCTTGCCCTCGTTGGCGGCCGCGGTGGCCTCGTCGTAGTCGGTGTCGCCGTCGCCGGCGTAGTGCTTGGCGGTGGCCAGCACCCGGTCGGCGTCGTCGAGCTGGCCGGCGCGGCGGCCCTGCAGGCCGTCGATGACGGTCTCCATCGGGATGACCAGCGCGGGGTCCTCGCCGAAGCTCTCGTAGCTGCGCCCCCAGCGCTCGTCGCGGGAGACGCACACGCACGGCGCGAAGTTCCACGGGATGCCGGTCGCGCGCACCTCGGTCGCGGTGGCGTGCCCGATCCGCTCGACCAGGGCGGGGTCGCGGGTGGCCCCGAGGCCGACGTTGTGCGGGAAGACGGTGGCCCCGTACACGTTGCCGTGCCCGTGCACGGCGTCGATGCCGTAGATCATCGGGATCTGCAGTCGGGTGCTCAGCGCCTGGGCCTGGAACTCGTTGACCATGTCGACCCAGGCGGCCGGCGTGTTGGTGGCGGGCGTCGAGCCCCCGCCGGAGAGCACGGAGCCGAGCCGCCACTGCGCGACCAGCGTGGGATCGGCCGCGACGGCGGCCCGCTCGGCCTGGGTCATCTGGCCGATCTTCTCCTCGACCGTCATTCGGCCGAGCAGGTCGGCGACGCGCCGGTCGACCGGCAGTCTCCGGTCGAGGTATGGCAGGCCGTGCGCGTTGACCACCAGGACCGGCTGGCCGCCGACGGTGGCGCCGGTGGAGCCCGTGGCGAGCGTCAGGGGGATGGTCTCGGCCGTTTCGGCCGTCCGGTCGGTGTGGACGGTGACGGTGATCGGTCGGGCGGTGCCGGACCGGCTGCCGGCCGGAAAGGTCAGTGCGCCGGCGACCGGGGCGTAGTCGGCGCCGGCGGTGGCGGTGCCGCTGCCCGTGGTGTAGCGGACGGTCGTCGGGGCCGCCAACGGGCGTCCGTCCGAGGTGGTCACCGAGACGGTGACCTCCGCCCGGCCACCCTCGCCGACGGTCTGGACCGACCGGTCCGCGGCGACGGTGACGGTCTGGGTGCTCGCGGCCGAAGCGGATGACGCCGGCAGCAGCGATGCGGCCAGGACGACGGTTCCGACGAGTGCGACGCGGCTGCGCCAGCATGAACTCATGTGGTGCCTCCCTACGGGAGTCGGCCGCCCGCACCCTCTCGGTGCGGCACCGCCCTCGTCCCGGTAAGGAATCCTTCCCAATCCCATCAGGGCGCGTCAATATTACGGCGCAATAAAAGTCGGGCGCGGTGAACGTGGCCGACCCGCGCGCGGCGTTGGGGCCGGTGAAAAAACCTGGCAGAGCTGGTGTGCGGAGCGGTATGCTCCCTCGCGATGATGACCCTCTGTGGCAGATTGGGGGTTCCGTCCGCGCAAGGTGAGTGCTGATGCACCCCCGGGCCGCGGACGCGGATTCTCGCCTTTCCCTGTGGCGGCGCGTGCGCGAGTTCGCCGTGCCGCCGTCCATGATCGAGACTGCGACCGCCCGTCGCCGCGTCGGCGACTGGGCCGGGGCGTGCGCCGCCGCGCGCGTCGACGTCGACCCGAGCCTGCGCGCGGTGGCCCGCACCCACGGTCGGGAACTCGCGGCCCGGTCCGGGCGACCTTCGGGAGCTGGCGCCCGACCTGTTGCGCTGGCACCTGCCGAGGATCGCCCCTGACGGGCTGCTACGTCCCGGCCTGACCATCGCGCTCGCTCGGTACGACGAGGCCGGACGCGACGGCGCCGCCGTGCACCTGGTGGCCCGCACGCCACCGGCCTGGGCGGACGCCGGTCAGCGCTTCAGCCTGGCGCTCTGGGACGGCCACGGGGACGGCCGGCACCCCCATCCACACCCCGACCGTCGGTTCCGTCTCGACCTGCACCGGCACCTCTGGGACGCGCGTCGGGCCGACGAGCTGAGGACGCGGTCGGGAGCGGACCGGTTGCCCGCCGACCGCCACCGCACAGTGGACGGCGAATGGTCGCAGGCGGCGCCGCCAGGGCTCGACTGCGCGGTGGACAGGTGGGCGGCCGAGGCCGCGATCCTGCTCCGCGCCGAGGGCCGGACCGGCGGTGCCGTCGCCGTACGACTCGGCCGGCGGCGGCTCGTCCTGGAGGTGGCTCCGGACGGGGGCATCCTCCGGTCGCCCGCGCTGATCGCCCGGCGGAGGGCCGAGGAACTGCCGGTGCTCCCGGACG
>NZ_JAEVHN010000605.1:0-3663 GCF_016803375.1 Micromonospora sp. 4G55 | reverse complement strand
ACACAACTTTTAATGGCATAAGACTTCCAAATCTCATGCTTTTAAATGCAAAAAATGAACTTCAAATGATAAGAGAATTTTCTTATAAGGATTATTCTTTAAGAAATTAGTATTATTTATAATTTGCATAAAATGTTAATTTTACTCGGAAGAGAATCAAAGATGTAAATTTTATGCAAAGTATTTTATTTTTTCAAATATAAAATCAACTCAAATATCTAATTTTCAATATTTTGGTATGATTTTTTAATATTTTAAATCCTTGTGGAATTTTATTGAAATTCAGTGATTTTTAAATCAAATAGTATTAAGATAAATCGATTTAAAAATCGGCTTTAAAATGAATATTAGGTATATTTGCATAATATTCATTCAAGCAAAATTTAAAGCTATTTTGAAAATTTTGAATGCATGGGGGCTTTAATGGATTTGGAAAAATTAAGATTAGCTAGAAGTCTTTATTATCAATGTCTAGGAGAGCTTTTTGTTTTTTCATTTTCTGAAGAAAGATTGTCAAAATTACAAGAGTATTTAAAGACAATGCAAGAATGTTTATTTGATGAAAATTTAAAATCAAATTTTGATATCTTGCTTAAGCATTTAGATGATGAAAATTCTATACAAGCATTTTTTAAAGAATATGATTTGCTTTTTTTAAGTCTTAAAAATAGCATTCCAACGACTTTTTCTTACATAGAAGAAGGTTTTGAAAATTCAAATCCTTTACTTTGCGTGCGTCAAATTTTAGTCAAAAGTAAAATAAGACGCAATGAAAAATTTTTTAAAGAAAGTGAAGATAGTGTTGGATTTTGTTTATTGTTGATGAGTGAATTTTTAAGGCAAAATGAAGATGATTTAGCCAAAGAGCTTTTTGAAAAAGTGATCAATAAAAGCATTGATGAGTTTTTAGGCGATGTTTTCATGAATAAAAATGCGAATTTATATAAGGAAATTGCAAGTATTGCATTGGCTTTTATGGAATTTGAAAGACTTTGCTTTGAAGTGGAAAAACCTGCAAAAATAAATTCTAAAAAAGTGACAAAACGATCTATCGCGTTCAGAATTTTTAAGAAGAGAAGTCAAATAAACAAAGGAGGACTCGTGAAAAATCGCAGGGAATTTCTTAAAAAATCCGCTTTTGCCTTAGGGGCTGCTGGAGTGCTTGGTAGCACAACTTTAGCTCTAGCTAAAGATGAAGAAAGAAAAGATTTGGTTAAAGGTAAAAGTAAGAAAAAAGAAGTGCTTTTTCAAAGAAGTGCTAATTGGGAAAATTATTATATAAAGGCTGAGTAATGTCAAGTGTAGGTGAAAATATCAAGCTTACGCGTCGTTCTTTTCTTAAAATGGCAGCACTTTCAAGCCTAGCAACACCGTTGCTTGCTAGAAGTGAAACTTTAAGAGAAGCGAGTGCTGATGAGCTTAAAGAAGCGTACGAAGGTAGTAAAAAAGTAAAAACAGTTTGTACAGCCTGTTCTGTAGGCTGTGGGATTATTGCAGAAGTGCAAAATGGTGTTTGGGTGCGTCAAGAAATCGCTCAAGATCATCCTGTGAGTTCAGGTGGACATTGCTGCAAGGGATCTGATATGATCGATATGGTGCGTTCACATGTGCGTTTAAAATATCCTATGAAAAAAGAAAATGGAGAATGGAAACGCATAAGTTATGAGCAAGCTTTAAGTGAGATCGGAGAAAAACTAGCTGCTTATCGTAAAGAAAATCCTGAAAGTGTTATGTTTTTAGGTTCTGCAAAACTTAATAATGAACAAGCTTATTATATAAGAAAATTTGCAGCATTTTTTGGAACGAACAATGTAGATCATCAAGCTAGAATTTGACACAGCGCAACAGTCGCCGGTGTGGCGAATACATTTGGTTATGGCGCTATGACAAACCATCTTGGAGACATTCAAAGAAGTAAATGTATCATTATCATTGGGGCAAATCCAGCGGTAAATCATCCTGTGGGTTTTAGACATTTCTTAAAAGCAAAAGAAAAAGGTGCAAAGCTTATCGTTGTAGATCCTAGATTTACAAAAAAGTGCGGCAAAAGCGGATATTTATGCAAGAATTCGTCCAGGAACTGACATTGCTTTCATGTATGGAATGTTAAAAATCATCTTTGATGAAGGCTTAGAAGATACAAAATATCTTGATGAAAGAGTTTTTGGAATTGATAAAATTCGTGAAGAAGCAGCAAAATGGACAGCTGAAGAGGTGGAAAATGTTACAGGGATCTCTAAAGAACTTTTGGTGCAAATCACTCACGAAGTAGCTAAAAACAAACCAACTACGCTTATTTGGGCTATGGGTTTAACTCAACATACTGTAGGAACTTCAAATACACGTTTAGCACCTATTGTACAAATGGTACTTGGAAATATAGGTAAATTTGGCGGCGGAGTTAATATCTTACGCGGACACGATAATGTTCAAGGTGCTTCAGATATGGCTTGTTTAAGCGAAAATTTGCCAGGTTATTATCCTTTAAATGAAGCGACTTGGAGATACTATGCCAAAATTTGGGGCGTGGATTATGAGTGGCTTTTAGGAAATTTTGTAAGCAAAGATTGGATGCATAAAACCGGACTTTCACTTGCTAGATGGTGGGCAGCGGCTTTAAATGGAAAAGATGGAAATGATGCTATCGATAATGCAGGAACGCCTTTAAAAGCTTTAGTAGTTATGGGAAATGGTATTACTTCGACTGAACAACAAGTAAAAGTTAAAGAAGGTTTGGAAGCTTTAGAGCTTTTAGTTTTAGCTGATCCTTTTGTAAATGAAGCAGGGATTATTGCAGAAAGAAAAGATGGAATTTATCTTTTACCTGCAGCAACACAGTTTGAAACAAGCGGAAGTGTAACAGCAACAAATCGTAGCGGACAATGGAGATTTAAAGTTGTAGATCCACTTTATGAAAGCATGGAAGATCAAGAAATTTTATTTGAGCTTGCTAAAAAATTAGGCTTTTATGAAGACTTTACTAAGACTTTACGCGATGAAAAAGGTGAGATTGTTTGGCCTGAAAATGCAACAAGAGAAATTGCAAAAGCGGTTAGAAGTATAGGGCTTAATGGTTGGAGTCCTGAAAGGCTTAAAAAGCATACTTTATACTGGGATAAATTTGATGAGGTAACTTTAGAAGGAAAAGACGAAGTTGCTGGCGAGTACTACGGGCTTCCTTGGCCTTGTTGGAGTGATAAGCATCCAGGTTCTCCTGTGCTTTATAATACCGACATTGAAGTCGCAAAAGGTGGTATGGGCTTTAGAAACAATTTTGGACTTGAGTATGAAGGAGAGAGTTTACTTGCTAAAAATGCGCCTTTAAATTCACCTATTGATACAGGTTATCCACAAATTACTAAAGATAATATAGAAAAAGTTTTAGGCATTACTTTAAGTGCCCAAGAAAAAGAAAAAATGGGATCAACTTGGTCTTATGATGATAGCAATATCATAGCAACTAAATGTATAGAAAAAGGCATAGTTCCTTATGGAAATGCTAAAGCTAGAGCTGTAGTTTGGACTTTTAAAGATAAAATTCCACTCCACCGTGAGCCTTTACATTCTCCAAGAAACGATTTGGTGCAAAAATATCCAAGTTTTGAAGATCAAAAAGCGCTTTACCGCGTGGATACTAAATTTGTTTCTGTGCAACAAGCTAAG
>NZ_JAEVHN010000604.1:0-3682 GCF_016803375.1 Micromonospora sp. 4G55 | reverse complement strand
GGTAGGTTCGCCGCGTAGGGCTGTCACAAACAGGGAGGCGGTCTTGTCTTTCCTGTAGACACTCCCTGTTTGGAGGAATACATGAGCGCTGAGCAGGCACACCTGCCCCCAGGCGTTGAGGTGATCACGACCCTGCCGGAGGCGACGGCCCTGATCCCGGCTGGCGCCGAGGCCAGGACCATCCGGGTCACCCTGTCGCCCGGTGACCCCGGCGCGCCGCCGCACCGGCACCCCGGGCCGCTCTTCGGCTACGTGACCCGGGGCGAGATCCTCTTCGAGTTGGAGGGGCAGCCGCCCCGGGTGCTCAAGGCCGGTGACGCCCTGTTCGAGCCCGGGGGCGACGTGATCCACTACCAGGGCGCCAACAACCTTCCGAACGCGCAGTCGCAGCTGGTGGTGACCATGTTCGCGCCGCCGGGTACCCCGGTTCTGACCGTGGTCAGCGCGGAGGAGCTGGCCGAACGACGACACCTACGAGTTACCCAGCCACGATGACCACCAGTATTCCGGATCTCTCCTTCCGCCCTAGCCGAGCAGCATCTGACCGCCGCCAGGGAGGCTACTGGCCTCGGCCCTTGTAGAAGGTCGGCCCTGGTTCATGGCGCGCGGCCTGATCGAGTCGACATTCCAGGGTGTTGCCTCGCTCGCTGAGCATGCCGGTCTCGGCGCCGGCCCGGCCCCGGCCTGCTGGCGACCTCCGGCCGGCACGGCCGGGCCGGCCGGCCACGCTTGGGGACGACGCGATCAGAAGAACTCGCGGCTCGGCCCCGAACCCCGGCCCTCCTCAGCGATCGGCCGGGAGCGGATCACCGCGCCGGGCACCACGAGGGCCACCAACCTCCCGGACGGGGCCAACGTCGTTCGGCCGGTGAGGCCCCCACCTTGTCCCCGTCCGAGGAGGCTGGACGGTCTACGGCTGCCCGACAAGGAAATCCGTAGCTGAGCCAAGGCCTGATCATGCCCGCCGCCTCGGGCTGCCTGCGGGGGCACGCGGGAGGCTGCGGGCTGTGGAGCACGCGCCGCGGAGGGGTTCGGCGCGGACGGGGGCCGGTTGGCCGGCCCCCCCGCACTCTCAGGCGGGAACGCGACGTCCGGGCGGCGTGAAGGCGGCCAGGACGGTCGCTGTGATGAAGGCCCCGGCCTGCTCAGGATCAAGCCGGCCGGCGTTGATCTCGTCGGCTGCCGTGTGCATCACGTTGTGCATGACGCCGACCAGCCATGAGGTGGATAGATCGCTGCGGAACACTCCGTCGTCCTGACCGCGCCTCACGAGGCCTTCGACGCGCTCGACCGGACCGGCATGCAGGTCGCGAATCCGGCTCGGTGGAAGAACCGTCTGGGCCGCGAGCAAGAGAGAGCGGGACTGGTTCACCAGCAGCCAACTGGAGTCGATCAGCCGCGTGAGTGCCTGCCGGGTGTCGCCGGTCAAGTCGACCGCGTCGAGTGCGGCGTGGCCCTGTTCGATGGCGTGGTCGAGCGCCGCCTCGACCAGGTCGGCCCGATTCGGGAAGTGGCCGTAAAGCGTGACCCTCCCGACGCCGGCCGCCTTTGCGATCTCGCTGACGCTGGCCTCCGGGTTCCGGCTCAAGGCGATCACCGCGGCCTCGAGTATCGCCGCGATGCTGCGCTGCGCATCCGCTCGCCTGGCAGGCGGCTTCGCCGGTATCGGCACCGTCACGCATCCCCCTTGTGGAACAGTGGTGTACGAGTTACTGTACCCGACACAAGTCAAACATTGCTGTTCGAATTGGAGGCGACGCCGTGTCCGCTCAGGCAGCCGACCAACCGGAAACCACTGCCGCCGACACACGCCGCTGGCGCATGCTCGCACTGCTCGGCGTCGCCCAGTTCATGCTCATCCTGGACGTCACCGTGGTGGTGATCGCGCTACCGGACATCGGCGCGGACCTCGGCCTGCAACGCGAAACGCTGACCTGGGTGGTCAGTGCCTACACGTTGATGTTCGGCGGCCTCATGCTGCTCGGAGGGCGGGCGGCGGACTTGTTCGGTTCCCGCCGCGTGGTGCTGCTCGGTCTGCTCGTGTTCACCGTCGCGTCTCTGGTCACCGGTCTGGCCGCTGATGCCGAGATGCTGATCGGCGGCCGGGTCGCGCAGGGCGTCGGTGCGGCAATGCTGTCACCCGCGGCGCTGTCGGTGGTGACGAGAAGCTTCCACGGAGAGGAGCGCAACAAGGCGCTCGGCATCTGGTCGGCGCTGGGCGGTAGCGGGTTCGCGATCGGTGTCCTGCTCGGTGGTGTACTGACCGCGGGTCCTGGCTGGCAGTGGGTGTTCTACATCAACGTGCCCATCGGTTTGGTCGTGCTGGTGGCACTGGCCCGGATGCTGCCGGCGGAGTTGCCACAGGGAGCTCGGGCGCGCCTGGATGTTCCGGGCGCGATCCTTGTCACCGCCGCAACCGGCATGGCGATCTACGGGCTGATCAACGCGGGCGACCGGGGCTGGTTGAGCGCCGTGACCCTCGCGACTCTGGCCGGTGCCGTCGTCCTGTACGTCCTGTTCGCCGTCGTGCAACGCACCGTGCGGTCGCCGCTCATGGACCTGCGGATCCTGACCCGGCGGTCGGTGGCCGGTGGCACGTTCCTGATTCTGGTGGCGACCGCGCTGATGCTCGCGGTGTTCTTCCTCGGGTCGTTCTACCTGCAGCATTACAAGGGTTACGGCGCGCTGCGGACTGGGCTGCTGTTCCTGCCGGTCGCCTTGGCGACGGTCATCGGTACGCAGATCGCCGGTCATGTCGTTGGCCGGCTCGGTGGCCGGACGGTCGCGATGGCGGGCCTTGCGATCGCTGCCCTCGGCACCGCGGTACCCGCTTTCTGGGACGGTTCGGCTGTGGTGGTGACGGGGATCAGTGTCGCCGCAGTGGGAATCGGCGCCACTTTCGTCGCTGCCTCCACGACCGCGCTGGGACAGATCGCCCACCACGAGGCGGGGCTCGCGTCCGGACTCCTCAGCACTTTTCACGAGTTCGGGGCCGCCCTCGGCGTCGCCGTGGTGTCCAGTATCGCGGCGGCGAGTATCGCCGGCGGCAGCGGCACTGGCTTCACCCGCGGCTTTGCCTTCGCCGCGATCGTGGCCGCGGCTTCCGCTGTCCTGGCACTGCTCATCCCGGCCGTGAAGCCACCCGCAGGGGTTCAGCTTCACGCGCACTGAACAGGCTGCGTGCTGACGCAGTTGCTGCGGCACGGGCTACCGTCGTCACCTTCTGAACCCCTGGCTCTGGCGTGGACGTCGGGCACGGACGTCCACGCCAGACCGAAGGTGAAGGCTGTCCTGGTTCGATTCGGCGGTAGTACGCGACCGGACGGCGGACGACCTATGGGACAAACGCGGGTGGGGTCGGGCGCAGCAGCCTCGGTGCCAGGCTGGATTAGGGGAGCAGCTTGGGAGCAACAGGGTGCACTGAACGGCTTCGAACAGCGCCCAACGGCATCGAACGGCGCTCAACTGCACCCACCCCTACCTGCGGCTTGTCGTTTCCGCAGGTCAGAGTGGGTGCAGCGTCCTGTTTCACACCGAAGAGGTCACTGGTTCGATCCCAGTATCGCCCACCATGAATATCTGCCAGGTCAGAAGCCCGCCGCCGGAAGTTCCGGTAACGGGCTTCTTGCCGTATGCCCCTTAATTGGGAGCAGATTGGGAGCAGCCCGCTCCCCGCGACGTG
>NZ_JAEVHN010000603.1:0-3687 GCF_016803375.1 Micromonospora sp. 4G55 | reverse complement strand
GGGTCGGGTCAGACCGGGTCGGCCACCGGGGGCGGCCGGGCCGGCGGTGCCGGCGTGCACGCCCGTCGGCGCCTTGGGCTTGGCGTCGATGCCGGCCTCGGTGCGCTGCTCGGCGGTGATCGGCGTCGGCGCGCCGGTCAGCGGGTCGAAGCCGCCCCGGGTCTTCGGGAAGGCGATGACCTCGCGGATGGAGTCCGCTCCGGCGAGCAGCATGCAGACCCGGTCCCAGCCGAACGCGATGCCGCCGTGCGGCGGGGCGCCGTACTTGAACGCCTCCAGCAGGAAGCCGAACTTGTCCTGCGCCTCCTCCGGGGTGATGCCGAGCAGGTCGAAGACCCGCTTCTGCACGTCGCCCCGGTGGATACGGATCGAGCCGCCACCGATCTCGTTGCCGTTGCAGACGATGTCGTACGCGTAGGCCAGCGCCCGGTCCGGCGCTTCCTCGAAGCGGTCCACCCACTCGGCGTTCGGGGAGGTGAACGGGTGGTGCACGGCCGTCCAGCCGCCCTCGTCGGTGCGCTCGAACATCGGCGCGTCGACCACCCAGCAGAACGCCCAGGCGCTCTCGTCGATCAGGCCGGACCGCTTGGCGATCTCGATCCGGGCCGCGCCGAGCAGTTCCTGCGCCTCGCGGGTGTTGGTGCTGGCGGCGAAGAAGACCGCGTCGCCCGGCTTGGCGCCGACCGCGTCGGCGAGCCCGCCCAGGTGCTCGGCGGAGAGGTTCTTCGCCACCGGGCCGCGCGCCTCACCGGTCTCGGCGTCGAGCACCACGTACGCCAGGCCGCGCGCGCCGCGCGCCTTGGCCCAGTCCTGCCAGCCGTCCAGCTCCTTGCGGCTCTGCGCGGCGCCGCCCGGCATGACCACCGCGCCGACGTACCCGCCGGCGTCGATCGCGCCGGCGAAGACCCGGAACTCGGTGCCGCGCAGGTAGTCGGTCAGCTCGGTCAGCTCGACGCCGTAGCGCAGGTCCGGCTTGTCGGAGCCGTACCGGGCCATCGCGTCGTGCCAGGTGATCCGCGGGATCGGCCGGGAGATCTCGTGCCCGGCCAGGTCCTTCCAGAGCGTCGACACGATCGCCTCACCGAGGTCGATCACGTCGTCCTCGGTGACGAAGGACATCTCGATGTCGAGCTGGGTGAACTCCGGCTGCCGGTCGGCGCGGAAGTCCTCATCGCGGTAGCAGCGGGCGATCTGGTAGTACCGCTCCATGCCGCCGACCATCAGCAGCTGCTTGAACAGCTGCGGCGACTGCGGCAGCGCGTACCAGCTGCCGGGCTGGAGCCGGACCGGCACCAGGAAGTCGCGGGCACCCTCGGGGGTGGACCGGGTCAGCGTGGGAGTCTCGATCTCCAGGAAGTCCCGCTCGTGCAGCACGCCCCGGGCCAGCTGGTTGGCGCGCGAGCGCAGCCGCATCGCGTTGGCCGGGCCGCTGCGCCGCAGGTCCAGGTAGCGGTACTTGAGCCGGATGTCGTCGCCGGCCTCGACCTGGTCGTCGACCGGCAGCGGCAGCGGGGCCGCCTCGGAGAGCACCTCCAGCTCGGCGGCGGTCACCTCGATCTCGCCGGTGGGCAGCTCCGGGTTCTCGTTGCCCTCGGGCCGGCGGGTCACCTCGCCGGTGACCTTCACGCAGAACTCGTTGCGCAGCGCGTGCGCGTCCTCCTCGCGGAACACCACCTGGACCACGCCGGAGCCGTCGCGCAGGTCGACGAAGATGACACCGCCGTGGTCGCGCCGGCGGGCCACCCACCCGGCGAGCGTCACCGTCGAGCCGGCGTCCGCGGCGCGCAGGCTTCCGGCATTGTGGGTACGGATCACGGCTGGCAACTCCTCATCGTGGAACAGTCCTCACCGGCATTCTGTCAGGGGCGACAGTCGCTCCTCCCGGGCACCCGGCAGACCGGGCGATTCTTCGGTGGACGGACGAGCCAACTCCGGCTCGGCGGAGCGCCGGGGCGGTTACCGTGCTTGGATGCGCGCCGTACCGAACTGGGCCGTGGCCACCGCGGCGGCGGCACCCGCGCTGTTGATCACCGGCTGGACGGTCGCCGGCGCCCGGCAGCCCGCCGGCTACGACCCGATCCGGGACACCATCAGTGAGCTGGCGGGGCAGGAGGCCACCGACCCCTGGATCATGATCGGCTGTCTGGTGCTGCTCGGCTGCTGTTACCTGGCGACCGCCGCGGTCCTGCACGCGGCCGGGCTGCCCAGCCGCTTCCTGCTCGCCGTCGGCGGGATGGCCACCGTCGCGCTGGTCGCGTTTCCCCGGCCGACGGTCGGCGGTTCCCTCGGCCACGGCGTCGTCGCGACGGTGGCCGTCCTCGCCCTGTCGCTCTGGCCGGCCGGTTCGGCGCTGCGGCTGCCGCGCGGCCCGGACGTCGGGCACCCGGCCCAGTCGGAGCCACCCTGGGCGTTCCGCCGGGCGGTGGGGTTGAGCGTCACCGTGCTGCTGCTGAGCCTGTTCGGCTGGTTCGCGTTCGAGGTGACCGGAGGGTCCCGGACCGGGCTGGCCGAGCGGGTGACCGCGCTGGCCGTCGCCCTCTGGCCGCTGCTGGCGGTGCTCTCCGCCCGGCGGGCACACCTCGCGTGGGCCGCCGGTGGCGGCCGGCCCGTCACCGTGGACCGACGGGCGGCCGGTGCCGTGCCTCGGGGTCCCCGTCCCCCTGCTCGCGGACCCGCTCCTCGACGGCCTGGTCGGCTGCCCTGAGCCGACCGCCGCAGCGGGACGGCCGCGGCTTCTTCCTGCACGTGCCGTTCCCGCCGCCGGAGGACAGGGCCAGCACCATCGGCGTGCCCGGCGGCGGCCGGCCCGCCGGGGCACGCGACGCGGGCCGCCGGAATCCTCCGGCGGCCCGCTGGCGTGGGCTGGATCAGTAGACGCTGACGCCGTAGACGCTGAGCGCCTCGGTCACCGGCTGGAAGTAGGTGGTGCCGCCGGAGGAGCAGTTGCCGCTGCCGCCGGAGGTGAGGCCCAGCGCGGTGCTGCCGGCGAAGAGCGAGCCGCCGCTGTCGCCCGGCTCGGCGCACACGGTGGTACGGATCAGGCCGTAGACGCTCCCCTCGGCGTAGTTGACCGTCGCGTTGAGGGCGGTCACCGAGCCGCTGCGCACGCCGGTGGTGCTGCCGCTACGCCGGACGGTCTGGCCGACATACGCGTTGCCGGCGGCGGTGATGTCCTGGTAGCTGCCGTTGTAGAGGTAGACGTTGCCCGGCCGGGATACGGAGCTGTTGTCGTACCGGACGATGCCGTAGTCGTTGCCCGGGAAGCTGGTGCCGGTGCGCGGGCCGAGGTAGGTGGTCTGCGACGAGTTGGAGTACCAACTCGCCGAGATGTTGGTGCAGTGCCCGGCGGTCAGGAAGAACTGCGTACCGGCGCTGTTGCGCACGTTGAAGCCGAGCGAGCAGCGACCGCCACCACCGGCGTAGATCGCGTTGCCGCCGGAGATGCGGGTGCTGAGCACGCCGGTCTCGGACTCGACGCGCACCGCGCCACCGGTACGGGCGGCGGCGGCCTTGACCTTGTCCAGCTTGGCGCCGGTGACGGTGCTGTCGACCGAGACCACGACCTGGTTGGTGGCGGGGTCGGTCCACCAGGCGGTGCCCGGGATCTTCGCGGACCGCTCCAGTTCGGTGGTGGCGGCCTTCAGCGTGGCGGCGCCCCGGGTGACGAGCTTCGGGGTGGCGCCGGCG
>NZ_JAEVHN010000602.1:0-3691 GCF_016803375.1 Micromonospora sp. 4G55 | reverse complement strand
CCCGGAGCCGACCCGTGGCGGCCAGCGCGGCCGGTGCCACGCCGCCGAGGTACAGCTCGCCGAGCCCGCGTACGTCGCAGGCCAGCTCCGCCGGGTCGTCGGTGCGGACGCACACCGCGCCGGTGGGACCGCCGGTGAGTCGCCAGCGCCCGGTGTTCTCCGGCAGCAGCTCGTCGGTGACCTCGATCACCACGTCGACGGGGGTCGGGTACCGGCGGGCGGCCAGCGCCGTCGGGACGTCCACCACCCGCACCCAGAGCGCGTCGACCAGCTGGGCGCCGAGCCGGCGGGGCTCGTCCACCAGGCGCAGCAGCGGCTCGTCCACGGCGACCCGGCCGCAGGAGAGCTGCCGGGTCAGGTCGATCGAGAAGAGCGTCCGCCACAGCGCCAGGTACGCCTCGGGGTCGGTGGCGACCACCTCGTCCACCCGTACCTGCCCGCGCGGCCCGCGCTGGTCCCACTCCTCCCGGGTCCGCCAGAGCGCGTACCCGTCCACGCCGTCCGGCCCCTCGTGCAGCAACGCCCGGCGCGGGGTCGCCCCGCCCCGCCAGGCGGTCGGGTCGGCCAGCACGTACCGCCACCAGCGCTCGCTCCGGTCCGACCAGCCGGGGCGGTCCGGGCGCACCCGGTCGTACACCCGGGCCAGCTCGGGTTGCGACGCGACCGGGTCGGCCAGCCGGAGGGTGCCCGCCGCGGACGCCGGCTCCGGCAGCCGCAGCTCGGCGGTGGCCGGGCAGTCGACGGCGAGGCGCTGCGCGGCCAGGCCGTAGCCGAACCGGGGGTAGATCCGCCCCTCGCTGGCCCACAGCACCGCGACCGGCTCCCGGCCGGTGTCGTAGATCTCCCGAAGCTGGCGGCCCATCAGCGTGCTGAGCAGGCCCCGGCGGCGGTGGGTGACGGCCACCGCGACCATGGTGACGTGCGCCGCGGCCACCGTCGCCCCGGGGACGGTGAGGGTCCGGGTGAATGCGGCGGCGTGCGCCACCGCCCGACCCCCGTCGCGGACCAGCAGCGACCGGTCCGGCTCGAAGATCCCCCGCTCGACCTCGCGGGCCTCGGTGTCGAACGCGCTGTGGAACGCGTCACCCATCAGGTCGGCGATCTCGTCGAAGTCGGTCGCGGCCGGGACCTGCACGTCGGCGAGGGGGTGGGTCATCGCCCCTGTCTAGTCCATCGTCGGCGGGGCGGCGACCGATTTGCCGGCTGGCTACCCTCGAAGACGGCGGGCCGGCCGGAGGCCGGCACCGGTCAGGGGAGGACACGAGATGGCAGACCAGACACAACCGTGGGCGGAGCGGACAGTCGAGGTGCCGCCGCAGCCCGGTGTCGGGGTGCCGCCGCAGCGGGACGCGTTCCGCCCCGGCGTCGCCTCCGTCGGGCGGCCGCGCACCCCACGCACCGAGCAGTTCCCCACCGTGGGCGCCGACGAGCACA
The DNA here is from genome assembly GCF_016803375.1 of Micromonospora sp. 4G55. NCBI lineage: Bacteria > Bacillati > Actinomycetota > Actinomycetes > Micromonosporales > Micromonosporaceae > Micromonospora > Micromonospora sp. 4G55. The sequence goes on along the minus strand of NZ_JAEVHN010000602.1, from coordinate 2,257 downwards.
CCTGGAACGAGCCGGCCCCGCGCCGGCCGATGAGCTGGCACCTGGCGCAGCTGCGCCAGGGCCGCGAGTGGAGCATGGCGGGGGCGCTCTTCGCCTTCGTCTGCTGGGGGATCTGGGCCATCTCCGGGCGGGGCGACCTGGGCGCGCCGCTGCTCACCTTCGTGCTGAGCCTGCTGGTGGCGGTCGGCCTCTTCGCGCTGTCCCGCCTGATCGGGCGGGTGATCTGGGAGCGGCAGCTGGGCCGGATCCGGCGCGGCGCGCGCGGCGCGCACCTGGTGACCGCGATCTTCCTGGTCGGCGTCGGAGTCGCCTACCTCCAGCAGACCGAGTGGGTCGTGTCGGTCTGGAACTTCGTCACCGGCAACTGACGTACGTCGCGGGCGGATCGGCCGGGGCCGACCCGCCCGCGCGTCCGGTCGCGGGAGGCCGCGACAACGGGTCGTTCTCCACCAGGCCGGCGGTGCTTACCCCGCCGGCCGCGGTTCATCCGCGCCCCGGCCGCGTCGTCACGCCGTGCCGCCGTGCCCCTCCGCGTCCGCCTTGGGGGAGGCCACCCGGGCCGCCGGGTCCTCGACGCCGGGCTGCCCGCCGTCCGGCGCGACCATGCCGTCGTAGTTGTAGACCGTGCCGTCCTCGCCGTGCTGCTTCGTGGTGCGCACGTAGCGGTGGATCATGCCGTCCAGCTCGATCTCCAGCAGGGCGCTCTCCGCCTGCTGGGTGCTGCCGTCACGGGGGCCACCGACCAGGTACGCGTTCGTGTTCGTCTCCATGCCGACTGCCTACCAGGGCGAACCGGGGGAAAACGGCCCGTCCGCCGGCCGTTCGCCGCAGTGGTCCCCCGGACGTGGGGCTCAGTCGGCCCCGGCGAAGCGGTACAGCACGAAGTCCTGCTCCCGGCCGCAGGCGATCACCGAGGCGTTCCACGAACAGGACTCGCTGCGGACGTCCTTGAGCTCACCCATCTCGAACGGCGACTTTCCGCCCACCGCCATGCCGGCGAGGCTGCGGTCGTCCTCGGCGGTGCTCGGCGGCTCCGCGAAGAGCAGCACGTTGCCCGCGTCCAACCGGACCGCCACGCCGTCCCGGTCGGGCAGCACCGCCCTGCCGTCGGCGTCGAAGAGGGTGACGGCGTACTGCGGGGAGTCCCGCCGGGCCAGCAGGTGCTCGCCGACCGGCACCAGCCCGTCGGCCTCCGGGGCCGGCCAGTGCCGGCTGCCCTTGCCCTCGGTCGCCGCCACCACCTCGGTGCGCGCGGTCTCGCCGTCGGGCACCTCCAGCAGGCAGGCCCGGTGCTCGCCGCAGGCGACCAGCGACTGCGGCCGTCGCCCGTCGTCGGGGGCGGTGTAGAGCACGTCCGCTCGCCGAGGCTCGCCAGGTCGTACCCGAGCAGCCGGTAACCGCGCTCGTCCTCGGTGACGTACAGCCGGTCGGCGTGCGCCACCACCAGGTCGTCGACGTCGGCCACGTTGGGCCGGCTGCGCAGCACGGCACCGCTGTCCATGTCGATCAACCGGACCGACCGGTCGGCACCCACCTGCACCAGCCGGCCGCCGGTACCGAGCCAGGGTGCCGTCGGCGCGCCGGTGACCGACCCGACACCGCCCGACGCCTCCGGGGTGCCGACCCGCACCACCCGGGTCCGGCTGTTGCCGTACTCGTCGCGCGGACTGTCCCGGCGCCACTCCTCGTGGCCGTCGCGCATCCGCAGGCCGACCAGTCGGTCGCCGGTCCGGTCGACCCAGACCACCGTGTCCCGGGTGTAGTGCAGGTCGTCGTCGCCGTGCACGGAGAGCCGCCACCGTTGGTCGCCGGAGCCGGCGTCGAGCACCAGCAGGTCGCGCGGCGTGCTGTCGCCGGACGCGTCCGCGAGGACCGCCACCCCGCCGGGCAGCGCGCGGATCCCCGTCCACCGCTGCGCGCCGACCGGGGTGCTCTTGCGCCACAGCTCGTCCCCGCTGCCGGCGTCGACCGCCACCACCTCCAGCCGGTCGTCGGCCAACTGATGGGCGAGATAGGCGCGGTCGCCGAGGACCGAGGTGAACACGGCGGTCGCGCGCTCCGCGCCGGCCTTCGGCGTGGCCACCACCTCCAGGGTCCGGAACTCCAGCGCCGGGTAGCGGTCCCGGGTCAACCAGAGCACGGTCGCGGCCAGCACCCCGATCACCGCGAGGCCCGCGCCGAGCGCGATGCAGAGCCCCCCGCCGGGACGTCCCGGCCCGGTCGGACCACTGCCGGGCGCCGGCGACACCGGCGGAGC